>JAHOYU010000078.1 GCA_019038625.1 Candidatus Latescibacterota bacterium
GTTCGGCGTGAACGCCATGATCTATGATGCGCTTTCAGGCCACAAGTGGGTCGACGCAAATCCGAATTACCCGATCGTATCAGGTAGCTGACAAATTGTTCTGGTTAGTCTGGGAGTGATTGACTCTCGGACTATTTTAAAAAGATAGATCGAAAAAGGGAAGCGGGGCATGAGACTCTGGTTTCCCACCGAAAAAAGGAGAAACGATGCGTAATCTGATGTTCATGTTGCTGGTAGTCATGCTGGCTCTTCCTATGTCCCTGCAGGCGCAGGGATGCCTTTCGGGCGGATCGGAAGAGGGCGTAAATATCGTAGGATTCATCCAGCCTCAGATCAATTTCTCTCCGCGCCCCGATGCGGATGACAGAGAACTGACCTTCAGTTTCAACAGGGCCAGGATCGGCGCTGTCGGAAACGTTCCTTACGACATCAGTTATTATTTCATGATGGAATTTGGTCCTATGAAGGAGGAATCTCCCTATCTTCTGGACGCGTTTATCACATATACGCGTTTCGGAGAAAAGGCAAAGATCTCCTTCGGTCAGTTCAAGCAGCCGTTCGGTCTGGAGAGAAACACATCCTGCTCCGCGCTGAACACCGTTGAAAGATCGATGGTTACCGATAACCTCGCGATGGACAGAGATATGGGTGTAATGCTTCTTGGTACGCTGGGTGGCAAGTTCAACTATAGCGTTGCAGTGATGAACGGTGTCGGGCTGAATCAAGAAGACGGGAACAAGGGTAAGGATTTTGTAGGGCGCGCGACCTATTCGCCATGCAGCAGGGTCACAGTCGGAACCGGATTCAAATTCGGTAACGCCGAGTCAAACGATAAGGATGCTGTGGATCCTGACGACGACAAGTTTACCCGTTTCGGCCTGGACTTCACCGCTGAGTACAAGGACTTTATGCTCCAGGGCGAATATATCTATGGTAAGGATGAAGGCTCCTCCACGACCGGAGGAGGATGTGGGGAGGTTGCCACGACCGTACTCGGATCGTTCGAGAAACAGGGTTTTCACCTTACTGCCATGTACAACACCAAGTGGAACTTGCAGCCCGTTATCAAGTATGAGCTCTACGATCCGGACAAGGAATTCGAAGAGGATATAATGCATATCCACACAATCGGTTTTAACTACTTCATCAACGAATGGACGAGGATCCAGGTCAATTATCAGCGTGCTATCGAGGAGAAGGTACCCGCTGACGATAACGACGCCCTCTTTATCCAGATGCAGGTGAAGTTCATGTAAATGGTGCCCTTGTCTGATGACAAAGGCCGCCAATGAAGGAGGCGACATGAAAAGGAACCTGACGATCATAGCGGCGGTAGTCCTGGCGATACTGTTTTCCCAGGGGATCAACGCGCAGGTCATATCTGTAAAAGAGCTGGCCGACCTGATGGACGGTGGAGATCTAGTCATAGTCTCTGCGAGAAAAGCAACGGACTACGCGAAAGTCCACCTGCCTGGCGCGATCAATATCTGGCACCAGGACCTCTATCAGGATGGAGAAATCAAGGCTATCTGCAAGAATTCTGATGAGATAGCCGCATATCTCGGTGCCAGGGGAATAAGTGCCGACAAGACGGTCGTCATCTATGACAGCGGCAAGAGCAGATTTGCGGGAAGACTCTACTGGATCCTGAAATGTGCCGGCTGTAAGGACGTCAGGATCCTTGACGGACATATGAAGATGTGGAGGAAGGGTCGCAAGAAAGTGACGAAGCAGGCTACCGAGATCGCTGCGGTCGAATTCAATGGAACAGCAGACATGTCGATCTGTATTCCCATGGCCGAGGTAAAGACTTCCCTGGGCAAAGAGGGCGTAATGCTCGTAGATGTCAGGGATCCCGAAGAATATGCCGGCGAGAAGGGCATTACCGAGCGGAAGGGTCATCTTCCCGGAGCGGTCCGGTTCGATTTCAACAGTATCCTCAATGCTGATGGAACGGTAAAGAGCAAGGACGAGCTTGCGGCGCTGTTTACGGCGGCTGGAATCGTATCTGGCAATCAGAACATCCTCTACTGTGACACAAGCATAAGAGCAGGAATGATCTACATGGTCCTTAACGCTATTCTGGAATATCCGAATGTGAGGGTATATGACGGCGCCATGTCTGAATGGGCAGCCGACCCGGCAAATCCTCTCGATAAGGGTTAAGACCGGTTCTGAAAGGAGTTCTTATGAGCAAGATGGCAATGACCATAAACGGCGCGAAAGCTGACAACATTTTCCCGGCGATAACGCTGGCGGTGTCCGCGGCAGCTACCGGCGACGAAGTGATCATCTACTTCACCCCCGGCGGAGCCCCGATCCTTGTCAAAGGCGCGATGGAAAAGCTGAACGAAGAGACGGCGAACATGCCGGATCTCATGGAGATGATGGAAGGGCTGAAAATGCTGGGCGCGCGACTTCTGATGTGTGAGCTGGCGTTGGAGGCAAACGGCATCAAAGAAGAAGATCTTATGGAGGAAGTAGAAGTAGTCGGCGCAACTACATTTGTCGGAGCGGCAGATGGCGCCGGACTTACATTCTCGTTCTAGACACGATTGACAGAGAGGAGAAAATTATGGCTGTAGTACAGCTGGACGCGATGGGGTTGAAGTGCCCCCAGCCGATACTCAAGGTAATGGCTTTGATCCCGACGCTGACCGGAGGCGAGATCCTTGAAGTAACAGCGGATTGCCCTTCGTTTCCTACGGATATCAAGGCATGGGCCGAGAAGACAGGCAAGCCCCTTCTCATGTGTTCGAGCGACGGTACTGGCAAGCATACGGCTCAGATACAGCTTTAGAGAGATCGGATCAGGGGCGCTCCGAAAAGAGGAGCCTGTGGCTTCGTTATTTGGACGCCCCTTCCTTATCATCGGTTCTGGACAGGGAAGATGCAGGAGATCATGGAAAATCAGGAACTGGATCAATTTAAACCAAAAATAGTCGGATTTCTGTGCAACTGGTGCACATACGCGGCAGCTGATCTCGCGGGTTCGTCGAAGATGGAGATCGATCCGGCACTCACCGTAATCAGGGTGATGTGTTCGAGCAGGGTCGACCATAATCTCGTTTTGACGACTTTTTTCAGCGGCGCAGACGGCGTGTTGATCGCAGGATGTCATCCGGGCGATTGCCACTATGGAGCTGGCAACTATTACGCGAGGCGCCGGTACGCTCTTCTGAAAAAAGTGATGGAGTCTCTTGGCCTCGAATCCGAAAGGCTGAAATTGTCATGGATCTCCGCCGCCGAGGGCAACCGCTACGCTGAAGTCGTAAACGGTTTTTCAGATAAGATCAGGCAATTGGGACCCAACCCGATCAATAAGATGTCAGGCTTATAGTAAAGGTTAAGCAAATATGAGTCATTCAGAAAACGTTCTGATAATCGGAGCCGGCCTGGCCGGGATGACAGCGGCCCTTGAACTGGCACATGCCGGCAAGAAGGTCCACATTGTCGAACGGCTGCCCCTGATCGGGGGCAAGGTCATCAAGGACGAGGAGAGTTTTCCCAATCTCGAATGTTCCACCTGTATGGTGGCGCCCGTGCAGCAGGACGTGCTGCAGAATCCTAATATCGTGACCATGACTTTTAGTAATGTGGAAAAAATAGAGGGCGAAGCAGGTACTTTCCACGTCACAATAAAGAAGAACGCCCGTTATGTCAGTATGACCGATTGTATAGGGTGCGGGATGTGTTACGAGCCTTGTCCCGTAACGCAGAAGAACGAATGGGAAGAAAATCTCGGTGATATAAAAGCTATTTACGTTCCCTGCGCGGGTGCGCTTCCCAATGTGCCGGTCATAGATGCTCAGATCTGCCTCAAGCTCACGGGGAAAGAAGAGTGCAGTGCCTGCGCCGATTCATGCATGTTCGGAGCGATAAAGCTTGATGATACAGATGAGATTGTGGAGCTTGACGTGGGAGCGATCGTCGTCGCGACCGGAGCCGGGAACTATGATGCCACTACCCTGCCTCAGCTCGGATACGGAAAACTTCCCGGAGTATATACGCCTTTCGAATTTGAGAGGCTTTTCGCGTCGAACGGCCCGACCCTGGGAGAATTGACCCTCCGTGACTCTGAAAAGAATCCTGAAAAAGTAGTCATCGTACATTGTGTCGGGCGCGAGGAAGTGGGCTATTGTTCCAGCGTCTGTTGCATGTATTCGATGAAATTTGCTCATTTCATAAAAAAGAAACTGCCCGACGCGGAGATATTCAATATCTATTCAGATGTCTGCGTGCCAGACAAAAACTATCAGAAATTCTTTAGAAAAGTAGAGGGAGCCGATACGAAGATGATCTTTTCTCCCGCGATAGACAGCGTGAAAGTGTCGGGGAACGGTTCGGGAATGAAGGTTTCCTATAGCAGTGGAGACGGGTCCGATGAATCGCTGGACGCGGACATGGTGATATTGGCTACTGCTGTCGTACCCGATCCCGAAGCCGGGACGCTGGCGGAGATGGTGGGCCTCGAGCTGGATCAGCATGGCTTTATGGCGGTGAAGGACGATGTCGCTGGTTCAGTTGAAACATCAAGAGAGGGCCTGTTCGTCGCCGGAACTGCGGAAGGACCAAAAGACGTTCAGACGGCTGTCATCCAGGCGGAAGCAGTAGTCGGCAGAGTGATGTCATATCTTGGGAAGGTGACCGGATGAAAGCAAAAGTCGGAGTATATGTATGTGAATGCGGCCCGAACATCTCCGAGAAGATAGATATCGACAGGATACTGGAGGCTCTGCCCGGACTCGAGGAGTACAGGGATATCGAGCTTGTCGTGAAGAGATTCGGCCTGCTCTGTTCAGGAGATGGAAAAACATTTCTTGAAGATGAGATTAACAATAATGGACTTACTCATCTTGTTCTGGGCGCCTGTTCGCCCCGCGACCATGACAAGACCTTCATCGCGGTCTGCAAGAAGACCAGCCTCAATCCGTTCCTTTACAAGATAATCAATATCCGTGAGCACTGTGCGTGGATCATTCCGGATAAGGACCAGGCTACTGATAAGGCGATCACATACATGAGGGCTGGTATCAACAGGGTGCTGTTTCAGTCGGCTCTCATGGAGAAGAAACTCGATATCAATCCGGATGTCATCATAGTCGGCGGCGGGATAGCGGGGATCGAAGCATCTCTTTCTCTCGCGGCAAAAGATAGAATGGTCTATCTGGTCGAAAAGGATGACCATCTCGGCGGTAAGGCTGTTTTGTTCGGCGGACTTCTTCCCAGGCAGGGTGGAGGATCAGCAAAGATCAGAGAAAAGATAGAGAGTGTGCTCGGCAATGACAGGATAAAGGTATACCTCGAATCGGAACTTAAAAACGTTATCGGGTTCCTCGGCAATTTCGAAGTAATGGTAGCCGGTGGGGAAGGCGGAGAGGAAAGAGAGCTCAAGGTCGGAGCGATAATAGTCGCAACGGGCAGCGGGATGTCTGATCCATCCGCTCTCGATGGCCTGAAGTATTCGGAAGCAGATGAAGTCATCACATCCATGGACGCAGAGCGGATGTTCGCGAAAGATGGGAAGATCTCGTTGAAATCGGGTGGGGAACCAAAATCGGTTGCCCTGATCCACTGCGTAGGCAGAGAGGAAAAGGGATACTGTTCGAGGATCTGTTGCAACTATATGATGAAGATCGCTGGCTATCTGAAGGATCAGTCGGCGGATATGAGGGTCATAGAGTTTCACCGGGGGCTCTGTCTGCCGGACAAGGCTGACCAGGGATTCCAGAAAGAGACCGAAGGACGCGGGGTTGAGTTCAAGAGAGTACGGGAATTGACAATAGCAGGAACAAAAGTCAACGCTGAAGGGATGGACGGCAAGTCCGAGGCCCTCGATTTCGACCTGGTCATCCTGGCTCCTGCTCTAGAACCGTCCGAGGGAACGGAAGGTATGGCCGAGCTTCTGGGCGTTCCATTGAGCGAGTCGGGGTATTATCAGGAGATCCACCAGACTACCAACCCGGTCGCTACATCGATCGAGGGTGTATTTGTAGTTGGAGCAGCGCACAGCCCCAAGGGTATAACGGATTCGATGCTGTTCGCGCAGGCCTCGGCGGGAAAGATACTCAGTCAGCTGATTCCAGGAGGAAAGATCACACCCGAGATCAAGGTCTCCGAGATCCTCGAAGCGTATTGCACGGGATGTGGAAATTGTCTCGATGTCTGTGTTTACGGGGCGATTTATTACGATGAGGGTAGAGGCATATCCGTTGTCAACGAAGCGGTGTGCAGAGGTTGCGGAAACTGTTTCGGAAGCTGCCCGTCGGGCGCGCTCCGCACGAAACATTTTACCAATACCCAGCTATACGAAGAAATGAGAGAGGCTATACGATGAACGATTCTGCAGCACTGGGAGCGAAGACGAAGGCGGCTGACGGTCCGGGAGAGGCGATAAGAGCTTTTCTCAGGATGGCGGTGGAAAAGAAGGTCGCCGACGCGGTTCTTGTCCCGGTAAAAGTCCCGGCAGGGAATTCTTACGCATGGATACTGGCGACAGACATGTCGATCCTTGATGAGGCCTCGCCGATAGCGCCCGTAATGCCGGTCCAGGGAGCGAAAGCTCTGAAGAGCCTGACAAGGAAAGGGCACGGCGAGCTGACTGTGATGGCCGTGATGAGGCCCTGCGAGATACGGGGGACGTTTGAGCTCCTCAAGCTCAATCAGGTGAACCTCGAGAAAGTGATCCTGGTCAGTTACGATTGCCCGGGCGCCATTCCTTTCCGCGATTATGTGAAAGATCCGGGGGTTGGCGAAAAGAATTTTCAGGCAGTCATGTCGGCAGGTACGCCCGCAGAGGAAAATGTCAAACCGGCCTGTATCATCTGCGACGAGTTTTCACAGGTAGACTCCGACATTCATTTCGGATGGTTCGGAGAGTCTGAAGATTCGGTTATCGTCCTTCCGTTCAGTAATAAGGGTGGGGAAGTACTGGAATCAATGGGGATGGAATGTTCCGATGATATTTCCGACTGGAAGAAGACGGTCGCGGGGCTGAAGGAAAAGAAGACAGGGACACGGACCACTACTCTCGCCGAAACAGGCAAAAAGGTTCAGGGGCTGGATGGTCTCATGGGCACGTTCAGTGAATGTATCGGATGTCACAATTGCATGGCCGTATGTCCCATCTGTTATTGCAGACAATGTTATTTTGATTCGGAAGTCGCAAAGAAGACTTCCGATTTTATTCTTGAGACCGCAAAAAAACGTGGTGGATTCGCATTTCCGTCTGACAGAGTGATGTTCCATACGGGCAGGATGACTCACATGAGTCTCTCCTGCGTATCCTGCGGAATGTGCACCGACGCATGCCCGGTCGATATACCTGTCGCGGAAATTTTCAGTTACATGGCCGACATCACGCAGCCGGCGTTCGAATATACTGCCGGCCGCAACGACGGAGTTCCCCTGCCACTGAGAAAATATGAGGAGAAAGAAGTGCCCCAGGTACACGAGATAGTGAAAGAAGCCGAGGGAGAGGAGGCTGCTCATGAGTAGGATAGATGTACAGAAAGCTTCCTCTAAAGGATTGAAAGAGCTAATCGCCTATCTGCTCGAGAGCGGGAGAGTCTCAGCTGTATTTTCCTTGAGAAAGGATTCGAAAACCGGCTCTTATGACCTCGGCCTGATCACTGAAGAGGCCGGGATGGAAACAGCGGAACCGCTGGCGCCGGTCATGATAGCGAACGCGGGACAGGTTCTTTCCTCCTTCGCTCCACCGGCAGAACCGATAGCCGTGGTCCTGAAGCCATGCGAACTCAGAGCCTTTATCGAAAGAGCAAAGAGGGAGCAGGGCAGCCTGGAGAATATCCTGACAATATCCATGACCTGCGGTGGAGTCCTGACGCGGGACAGGGTCGTCAGCGGATTCGACAGTGACAAGGTCGGCGATTATGAAAATCATTGTTTTGCTGGAGATATACATCCCGAGACTCGTGATACCTGCAAGGCATGTGAATATTTTGTTCCCATGAATGCCGACATAACCGTTTCTATGGCAGGCCAGGAAGATGCCGGGACCAGGTGCCATATATATCTGAACACCGATCTGGCCAGGGAAATGGCGAAGGGGTTCGGCCCGGACCCTGCCGAAGAAGATTTCGATAGCTCGATTACCGAGGGGCTGGCATCAAAAAGGGCGGCTGAAAAAGAGAGGCTTTACGGCGCGGTGATGTCGGGCAAGGGTGGGCTGGATGCCGTTATCGATACGTTCGGAAAATGTCTGGGATGTCACGGTTGCAGCAGGGTCTGTCCGATATGTTATTGCATGATCTGTGATTTCGAATCGAGAAATTTCGATAACGACATGCCGTATTTCGAAAAAGAACTGGAGCAGAAAGGGGCGCTGAGGCTTCCTCCGGATACGATGTTCTTTCATATAGGCAGGATGATCCACATGAGTTTTTCATGTGTAGGTTGCGGCCAGTGTTCCGATGTCTGTCCGGCTGATATCCCGGTGGCGTCAGTGTTCAAGAAGGTCGGCGAACAGACCGCGGCGATATTCGAATATGTGCCCGGCAGGGACATCGAGGAATCGATACCTGTGATGGTGTTCAAGGAAGAAGAGTTTACAGAATTTATTGACTGATAGAAGGCGCGGATAGAAGCCGGCCGGGGAGCGGGAGATGGAAAAGAAATTCGTACCAAGAATAACGAGTTTTCTCTGCACATGGTGTTCGTATACCGGTGCGGATCTGGCCGGAACGGGGAGGATGCAGTACCCGACAGCGATCATACCGATCAAGGTGATGTGCTCAAGCCGCGTGGATCCTGTTTTTATCCTCAAGGCGTATCTGAAAGGTTCCGACGGAGTGTTTCTCGGTGGCTGCCATCCAGGCGATTGTCATTACGAAGTGGGAAACTACCATACACGCAGAAGATTCGCGATTGTGAAAAAGGTATTTGAATTGCTCGGCCTGGAATCGGAAAGGCTCCGGCTGTCATGGATATCGGCCTCTGAAGGCCCGAAGTTTGCCAGGGTGGCGAACGAATTCACAGAAAAGATCATTGAGATGGGTGAGAACGAAGCAAAGAAAAAGATATTTCTATAGCCAAACATGGCGAGTCACAGCGAAGGCTCAAGGAAGGACCGATGGGTACCAAAAGGAAATCAGCACTTGTTGTAGGCGCTGGAATAGCGGGGATTCAGGCAGCTCTTGATCTTGCGGATATGGGAGTGAAAGTACATCTCATTGAGGATACACCGACTATCGGCGGACGCATGCCGCAGCTCGATAAGACATTTCCTACAAACGACTGTTCCATGTGCATCCTTTCGCCCAAGATGAGTGAGTGTTCAAGGCATCCGAATATTACTATTCATATCCTTTCTTCTCTTGATTCGATATCGGGAGTCCCCGGTAATTTTACATGCACTATCACCGAGAGGGCGAAGTATGTCGATCCGGTCAAATGCGTGGCCTGCGGACTCTGCGAGGAAAAGTGTCCTGTCAAGATATCTGATGATTTCGACACAGGCCTGAGAAACCGCAAGGCTATCTCGAGGTATTTTCTCCAGTCCATCCCGGCCGAATATACGATCGACGCGGAGAAGTGCCTTTACCTGACAAAAGGTGTATGCAGACTTTGCGAAAAGGTCTGTACCGCCGGCGCGATAAAATACGACGATACCGACAAGGCGATCGAACTCAAAGTCGGCGCCGTCATCATGGCTGCTGGTATAGATCCCTTCGACCCGATCGGATTCGGTCATTTCGGATATAAAAGGTACGACAATGTAGTCACCTCCCTGGAGTTTGAGAGGATGCTGTCGGCTTCCGGTCCGCTGGGAGGACACGTGGTCAGGGCCTCTGACGGGAAAGAACCAAAAAGGCTCGCGTTCATCCAGTGCGTAGGGTCGAGGGACGAGGGGATAAAGAAAAATTACTGTTCATCGGCGTGTTGTATGTTCGCGATCAAACAGTCGATAATTGCCAGGGAACATATAAAAGATCTCGATGCCACGATCTTCTACATGGATATAAGGGCGTTCGGCAAGGATTTCGACAAGTACTATGATAAGGCCGAGAATCAGTACAACGTGAAATTCACAAGGTCGAAGGTCGCGGACATCCTCGAAAACGATGATGGCACGCTGAGGCTGAGGCATACGCTGGAGAACGGCGAGATCCACTACGAGGAGTTCGACATGGTCGTACTCTCGATCGGCCTTCAGGCCCGGGAAGCGAACAAGGTTCTGTCGAAAGATCTGGACTTCAAACTCAACGAATTTGGTTTCTGCCGTTCGGACAGGTTCAAACCGCTTCAGACGACTCGCGAGGGGATCTTTGTCTGCGGCGCGATGAACGGGCCGAAGGATATCCCCGAGTCGGTCGTATCGGCATCGGGAGCCGTGGCCAACGCGGTGAGGTTCCTCAAGCTTGAGAGACAGGAACTTCCCTCTGGCGAAGATGCCATACAGGAAAAAGATGTTTCAGGCGACCGGCCGCGAGTCGGCGTGTTTGTCTGCCACTGCGGGATTAATATCGCGGGTGTGGTCGACGTGAAGAACGTGGCCGAATATGCCTCGACCCTGGAAAATGTCGAGCATTCCGAAGATGTCATATATGCCTGTTCACCTGATGGCCTGGAAACGATAAAGAAAAGGATCGAGGAGCAGGGACTCAATCGGGTAGTGGTCGCGGCTTGTACGCCCAGGACTCATGAGCCTCTGTTCAGGGAGACGATCAACGAGAAGGGGCTCAACCCCTATCTCTTTGAGATGGCCAATATACGCGATCAATGTTCATGGCCCCATATGGATCAGCCAGAACTGGCCACGACAAAATCCCGCGACCTCGTTGAGATGGGTGTCGCGAAAGCAAGAGGGCTTACACCGTTGAAGAGGCTGCCGATAGGGATAGATCCGAAAGCCCTTGTCGTTGGTGGTGGTCTTGCAGGCATGACGGCGGCTCTGTCGCTTGCCGATGCCGGGCAGCAGGTATATCTGGTCGAGAAGGAAGCCGAGCTCGGCGGGAATATGAGAAATATCTTTTTCAATTTCGGCGACGACCCCCAGGTCTTCTTAAAGAAATTGATCAAGCAGGTCAAGCGGCACAAGAAGATAGACGTCTTTACTGGAAGTAGGATAGATAATATTGCTGGATACATAGGCAATTTCAAGACCACGGTGAACGGAAGTAATGGAGGGGGCTCCAGCACGGTTGATCATGGAGTCGTTATCGTAGCGACAGGCGGAGAAGAACACGAGACCGAAGAATACATGTCGGGGAAAAGCACGAGGATAGTCAGCCAGGTCGAGTTCGAGCGCATGCTCAAGGAAAACGACTTTCCTGTCGGCAGGCTGAATAAAGTCGTGATGATCCAGTGCGTAGGTTCTAGAGAGGAAGGCCGGATGTACTGCAGCAGGGTCTGTTGTACCAAGGCGGTCAAGAACGCACTCGAATTGAAAAAACTCAAGGCGAAGGCAGACATCTACTTCGCGTACAGAGATATGAGGACTTATGGGTTCAGAGAGAAATATTACACTGACCTCCGGGATGAAGGGGCAGTATTTCTCCGATATTCACTTGAACAGAAACCGGTCGTAAAGCTGATCGATCCGGAAGAACCCGATAGCAGGGCTATAGTCACTGTCGTCGATCCGATCCTCGAAAAGGAAGTCGTTATCGAAGCAGATCTACTTGTCCTGGCCAAGGCGATCGACGCGCCGAAAGAGAACGAAGAGTTGGCGAAGATGCTGAAGGTCCCCCTGAACGGGGAAGGGATGTTCCTCGAGGCCCACGTGAAGCTGCGGCCTGTTGATTTTGCTACGGAAGGCGTTTTCGTATGTGGTCTGGCTCACGGGCCGAAAGATATGGACGAATCCCTCGCCCAGGCAAGGGCAGCGGCGAGCAGGGCGCTGACCTTCCTTAACAGGAAGGAGATCCTGGCCGAGGGCACGATATGCCAGGTCCAGGAATCCCGATGCTCGGGGTGTGCCTATTGTGAATCTATATGCGCCTATTCCGCGATCGAGGTCGACCCGGAAAAGCAGATCGCCATTGTCAACGAGGCTCTCTGCAAGGGTTGTGGAGCATGCGCAGCTTCATGCCGTTGCGGGGCACTGGATTTGAGAGGGTTTACGAACGAGCAGCTGTATTCTGTTTTTGATTCACTGGATATGGCAATAACAGAACAAATTGGAGATTAAATGAGTGAATGGGAGCCAAAGATTCTTGCAGTCCTGTGTAACTGGTGTTCATACGCCGGGGCTGATCTCGCGGGTGTTTCGAGGATGCAATATCCGCCGAACATCCGTGTAGTGAGAGTGCCCTGTTCGGGCAGGGTCGATCCTCTCTTTATCCTCAAGGGTCTGCAGAGCGGGTACGATGGGGTCCTGGTTTCGGGATGTCATCCTGGAGATTGTCATTATATTTCGGGCAACTATGTCGCGCGAAGACGTTTCGCGGTTCTCAAGCCTCTTCTCGAGTTCGTCGGAATAGAGCCGGACAGGGTCCAGTTCTCCTGGATATCTGCCGGTGAGGGAGAGCGTTTCGCGGAAGTAGTCAGCAAGGTCACAGAGGATATAAAGAAGATCGGTCCCGCGAAGAGACTGGTCAAGGGAGCATGACAGTGAAAGAATTGAGGGAGACTGTAAAAAGCCTTCTGACCGAGGGAAAAGTCGATCTGGTGATAGGATGGGAAAAAGGCACGATGCCCGGGGCATCGACTCCCGTATTCATCGATACCGCAGAGAAGGCAGACAGCCTGATCTTCGACTCGACCTGCAGGAACAACCTCTCCGTCTATTTCACAAAAGACAGGAGAGAGCTGGCGAAGGACGACAAGAAGATAGGTGTCGTAGTAAAAGGTTGTGATTCCAGGTCCCTCGTTCTGAATATAACTGAAAAACAGATCGATCGGGAAAAGGTGACCATAATCGGCGTTCCATGCAACGGTGTGCTCGACATGAAGAAGGTCACCGGCAAGGTGGACGGAAAAGAGATCCTCGAATTCACGGACGATGGCGAAAGGGTGACGGTGAAGGGACGGGAATTCGAGCAGACATTTCCGCTGGACGAAGTCATCAGTGATTCATGTGTAACCTGTGTGCGTCGTGATGCCGTGGAACACGACCTTTTCATTGGCGAAGCCCGCGAACCCGGGAGCGACGAGAATGCCTACGTTGAGGTGGAGGAGTTCGAGAAGCTGGATTCAGGGGAGAGATGGGCACGGATGGAGCAGGAATATTCGGCCTGTATACGTTGCTACGCGTGTAGAAACGTCTGCCCGTCCTGTTATTGCAACGTCTGCTTTGTCGACCAGAACGACCCTCAGTGGATAGGCAAATCGCCCGAGATAACCGATACGATGATATTTCACATTATCAGGAATCTTCACGTAGCCGGCAGGTGTGTGGAATGTGGAGCCTGTGAAAGAGCCTGTCCGATGGACATAAAACTGCTTCTTCTTAACAGGAAGGTGGCCAAGGAAGTCAGGGACAGATTCGGTAGCGTTACGGGAACAGGATTAGAAAACAAACCGGCCATGGCCGATTTCAAGGAAGATGAGAACCAGGATTTCATAATGGGGTAGGGAGAATGATCAGAATAGAAAAGGAAAGGATCGATGAATTCATCCGGACTCTCATGGAGACCCGGGCTGTGTATGCTCCTGCCCTGGATGGAAAGAACACCATGTTCGCGCCTGTAGAGGATCCGGCAGGAATCGATCACAACATCTTCAATACGGACAAATCGCCGAAGGAGATATTCTTCCCGCATTCGGAAGTGCTCTTTGAATATGAAGGTGAAGAGATAAAGAAAGTTGAAAGAGATGTCAGGCCGATAGTGGTTTGGGGGCTGAGGGGTTGTGACGCGAGGAGCCTGAGACTTCTCGACAAGGTCTTCGGCAGCGCGTGGCAGAAGCCGGGCAATGACATGTTCGAGGATCCCTACTGGAAGGAAAAATACGACGATGCCATCATCTTTGGCACTGCCTGTAACGAACCCCGCTCAACATGTTTCTGCAACTGGTTTGGGTCCGGGCCTCACGACGATGCGGGCATGGATGTGAAGGTCGTAGATACGGAAGAAGCTTTTATCCTCGATCCGGTGAGTGAAAAGGGAAAGAAGTTTATCGGGTCCCTCAAAGGATGGGCGGAAGCGACCAAAAAAGATCTTGCTACGATAAAGGCAGTCAGAGAAAAGGCGGAGGGTTTGATGGGAGAGGCCTTTGGCATGGAAGGCATAGCGGAAAAGATGGCGGATCTTTTCTTCAAACCTGTCTGGGACGATATTGGAGCGAAATGCGTCAATTGCGGCGCCTGTGCCTTTATCTGCTCCACCTGTCATTGTTTCGATGTGCAGGATGAGGGGAAGAAGGGTAAAAAAGGAAAAAGGATACGGATCTGGGACACATGCATGTTCCCCCTCTTTACAAAGGAGGCGTCCGGACATAATCCGAGAGATATGTCGAAGGATCGCCTCAGGCAGAGGTTCATGCACAAGTTCAGTTATTTTATAAGCAATTATGATGAGCATCTCTGCACTGGTTGCGGGAGATGTGTGTCGGTCTGTCCAGTCAACCTCGATATCAGGGATGTCGTGAGAGCAGTCATGACCTCAGAAGCGTAAGGAAGTCCAGATGAGCAATACATATATCCCCATCCAGATGAAAGTGGAGCGGATAGAGATCGAAGATCCCGACAAGGCATTGCGTACGTTTGACCTCGTTTTTGTGAATGAGGAAGATAAAAAGAATTTCGAATATATGCCGGGGCAGTTTTGTGAATGGTCGCTGCTCGGACTGGGCGAATCGCCGTTCGGAATAGCGTCGTCACCGACTGAGACCGATTTTCTGCGGTTTACCGTGAGCAGGACGGGTTCTGTGACGAACGAGATTCATTACCTGCGGGAAGGCGACACTATAGGTATCCGTGGCCCGATGGGGAACTGGTATCCGGTTGAGAAATTTAAAGGTGGGAATGTAGTCATCATCGGTGGAGGCTTCGCATTTACTACCCTCAGGTCCCTGATAGTCTACATGCTTGAACATCGTGAAGACTATGGGGATATAACGGTGATCTACGGAGCGAGGGCACCGGAGCTTTTCATTTACAAAGATGAGATCTCAGAGTGGCAGAAACGCGATGACATCGATATTCAGCTCACGATAGACAATCCGGCGGATGGATGGGATGGCAGGACCGGCTTTGTTCCCGCGGTGACAAAAGAGATCGCTCCCTCGACGGAGAACACCTGGGTCGTCGTCTGTGGCCCCCCGATCATGATCAAGTTTACCCTGCCTGTCCTCAGCGAGCTGAAGTTTGCTGACGACCGGATCTATACATCGCTCGAGAGAAGAATGAAATGCGGGATCGGTAAATGCGGAAGATGCAATATCGGCTCGAAATATATATGTATCGACGGCCCGGTTTTTTCGCTGGCCGAACTGAAGAAAATACCAGAAGCGTTTTAAAAGGAGAATGACCGGATGGAAAAGATCATACTCAGCGAGAAGGATCCCAACTTCAAGAACGAGATCGCGTCCCAGCCGGGAGCTGAGAGTTTCATGCGCTGCTTCACATGTGGCACATGCACAGCATCCTGTCCCGTAGCCGAAGTACACGACGAATATGATCCGAGACGGATCATCAGGATGGCCGTCTTGGGGATGCGCGAAGAGGTACTCTCGTCTGATATCCTCTGGATGTGTTCGAGATGTTACACCTGCGCGGCTCTTTGCCCCCAGAATGTCAAGTTCACCGATGTGATCAGCATTTTGAGAGATATGGCGGTCAAGCAGGGATACGCGTCCAAGGAAAGGCTGGAACAGGCCAGGGATCTGGACAGGATGATTCAGACGATACGATGCAGAGTGATCGACAATAAGCTGCATCCTGATAAGAAAAATGTAGAAGAGATTAAGTTGATGGTAGATGAAGAGCTGAATAACAAGTGGTAATGGTCCGTCTGGCTGCGGACGTCTTCAGGGAGACCCTGTAAGAGGAGAGCTCATGAAACCTGAAAAAATATGGTCATTTGACGATCTCAGGGAAGAAGTAGTCCTGGCAGATCTTTGTGGAAAGTGTGGAGGATGCGTGTCGTTCTGCTCCGCGAACAGGATCGGGGCGCTCGTGATGGATGATAAAGGATACCCGGATTACAAGGACAAGGATCTCTGCCTCCAGTGCGGGATGTGCTACATGGTCTGTCCCCAGACTCATCCGATGAAGGAAGAAGTCGACGAAGCGTACAACTGGAAAGAGCCGATCGGGCACTTCATGGATGTCTTTTCGGCCAGGAGCACAGACTTGGGGATACGGAAAGTTGCTACAGACGGAGGCGTAGTTACCGCGCTTCTGGCAAATATGCTGGACAAGGGACATATCGATGGGGCTGTCGTATCTCTCGGGAAGTCCCTGTTGAAAAGAGAAGTAAAAGTAGCGACGACAAGAGAAGAACTTATAGAGGCCGCCGGGTCACATTTTTCAGAGTTGCCTCATCTGGAAGAGATGGGCGAAGGATATTCGACTTTTGTGCCAGTCGTGAAATACATACAGGAACTTGGGGCTGTAAAGACTGTCAGGGTCGCAGTTGTGGGGACCCCTTGTCAGATAGGCGCAATCCGAAAAATGCAGATTCTCAATGTAGTGCCGGCTGACATCGTGACCTTTGCCGTCGGCCTGTTCTGCATGCAGTGCTTCGAGATGGAACATCTCCTGGACAAGGACTTCATCCGGCAGTACGGGATAACGGCCGACGATATAGCCAGGGTGAATATCAAGGAAGATTTCATGCTTACCATGAAGTCTGGAGTGACTGTGCATATACCGCTGAAAGAGATCGAGGAGATCGTCAGGCCCGCCTGTCTCTCCTGCGAACTTTTCTCTAACGATTATGCCGACATTTCGGTTGGCGGCCTTGGTTCGACGGACGGATATACCACGGTGATGGTCCGTACGGTGAAGGGCAAGGAAATGATGGCCGATGCCATTTATGGTGGAGCAATAGAGCGGAAGGTCAGGAAATATCCTGAAGACAACGAGATCGAGAAAAAGCGTACTATTTCCCTCGTGAAGGAATTCACAGGATTGAAAAAATCACGGGGGCTGGAATATAGAATGAAAAACAGGAGTTGAAGGACAACTCGAAAAAAGATCGGACAGGAAAACGGTGTGATGATCAAAAAAACGAAAAAAACGAAATCGGGATCCGTTCTGGTAGTTGGTGGAGGTATCGCGGGTATCCAGTCGTCGCTTGATCTCGCGGAGTCTGGATTCAAGGTGCATCTCCTTGAAGAAACGCCGGCGATCGGTGGAACGATGGCGCAGCTGGACAAGACATTTCCCACGAATGATTGTGCCATGTGTGTCATTTCACCGAAACTTGTCGGGGCCGGGCGCCATTTGAATATTGAGCTTACTACAAACTCGGAAATAATGGGTGTGAGTGGTGAGGCTGGAAATTTCAAGGTAAAGATCAAAAAGAAACCAAGGTATATCGACGCGGATAAATGTACGGGCTGTGGAGCCTGCACGCTGAATTGTCCGGTGATCAACGTAATATACCCTGTTGAGAAACCGTATGTAAAACTGAGTATTGAAGTCATGCGAAAAGTCAGGCCTATCCTGGATGAATATCATGGTAAAAAAGGCAACCTCATGCCGATCCTGCAGCAGATAAATCATACATTCAATTATCTGCCGCCCGATGTGTTGAGCTATATTTCCATAGAACTGGATATAAGATTGTCGGAGATCTATAATATCGCTTCATTTTATAATTCTTTCAGTCTCACGCCGCGCGGGCGACACATCATAAAAATATGTATGGGAACTACCTGCTACGTTAAGGGTGGAGAAAGACTGTTCAATAAGGTGAGAGACGAGTACGGAATCGAAAATGGGGAAACAACGAAGGATATGAGATTTACCATAGAGTCTGTCGCGTGTCTTGGTTGCTGCGGTCTCGCGCCGGCAATTATGGTCGATGATGAGGTATACGGAAAAGTAAAAGTAAGCAGTATAATGAAAATCCTTGAAAAGTATAAATGAGAATAATTTGACCGTATCATGAATACATTGAATCAGCAGAAGGAAAATAATGGCTAAAATTTCAAATATTAAAGCCTTTGAAAAGTTGAAAAAGAAACTTGAAGAGGGAATAGATCTCAACAGAAAATCCATCTGTGTCTGTGGAGGATCTGCCTGTATCGCTACCGGAAGCCTCGGGTTGATCGACTTGTTTGAAAAAGAACTTAAAAAGCATGGAATAGACGATGAAGTCGATATCCTGGTCACCGGATGTCACGGGTTCTGCGAGAAAGGGCCTTTAGTCGTTATCCGTCCGGAAGGCATATTCTATCCCCTGGTAAAAAAAGAGAATGTGCCGGACATCGTCACAGAATCGGTCATTGAGGGAAAGCCGATCGAATCTCTTCTATACACGGATCCGATGACTGACGAGAAGATTGTTTTTGAACATGATGTTCCATTTTATAAAAAGCAGAAGCGACTTGTTCTCGGGAACAATGGATTGATCGATCCGATGGTCATCACAGATTATATCCGCGTGGGTGGTTACAAGGCTTTAGCCACAGCCCTGGATTCGATGACTTCTGATAAGGTGATCGAGACGATCATTGAATCCGGACTGAAAGGCCGCGGTGGTGGAGGCTTTCCGACAGGCGTGAAATGGAAGCTTTGCAAAAATGCCAAAGGAAAGACCAAGAATATAGTCTGTAATGCAGACGAAGGGGACCCCGGGGCATACATGGACAGGTCTATCCTGGAGGGCAATCCTCATTCTGTCATCGAGGGGATGCTCATAGGCGGCTTTGCTATTACCGCATCCACAGGATATATATATGTCCGCACAGAGTATCCACTTGCGATACAGCGACTGAAACAGGCTATCAAGCAGGCAAAGGCGCTCGGGTTCATCGGGAAAAACATTCTCGGCACAAAGTTTTCATTCGATATAGAGATAAGGGAAGGTTCCGGGGCCTTTGTATGTGGCGAAGAGACCTCTCTGATGCATTCGATCGAGGGATTATCTCCGGAACCAAGCCAGAGGCCTCCGTTTCCGACTGAATCGGGGCTTTGGGGAAATCCTACGAACATCAACAATGTGGAGACCTGGGCTGTCGTTCCTCTGATTATAAACGAGGGAAGCAAATTCTTTTCCAGCATTGGAACGGAGAACAGCAAGGGGACCAAGATATTTTCTCTTGTAGGGAAAATCAATAATTCGGGACTGGTAGAGGTGCCCATGGGGATATCGATGGGAGAGATCATCAATGGTATCGGGGGCGGCATACCTGACGGAAAGGCTTTTAAGGCGGTCCAGACCGGGGGCCCCTCTGGAGGGTGTATCCCCGCCGCATTGATGGACATTCCTGTCGATTACGAAAAGCTTGCTGAAGTAGGATCGATAATGGGCTCTGGCGGTATGGTCGTAATGGACGAAGATACATGTGTCGTCGATATCGCGAAGTATTTCCTTTCTTTCACGAATGACGAATCGTGTGGCAAGTGTACTTCCTGCAGGGATGGCAGCAGGATGATGCTGAATATCCTCACGCGGATATCGGAAGGACAGGGCAAACCTGAGGATATCGATCTGCTTCTTGAGCTTGGTGAAGCGATCAAGGATGCCTCTCAGTGCGGGCTTGGACAGACCCTGTCAAATCCTGTGCTCTCTACGATAAGGTATTTCAGGGATGAGTATAATGCTCATATTGTGGACAAGAGATGCCCCGCGCATGTCTGTAAGGAACTTGTCAATTACAGCATAGATCCTGAAGCGTGTATCGGGTGTGGAGTCTGTCTTAAGAACTGTTCTGTCGGAGCAATCACCGGCAAGATCAAAGAAGCACATTTAATCGATCCTGATGAATGCACAAAATGTGGTGTGTGCAGGGAAGTCTGCAAATTCAATGCGGTCATTGTGGAGTAAATATGGGAGCAAAAACAGAAATGATCAGTCTGACTATTGATGATAGACCTGTTGAAATGGCGGAAGGCGCCACAATCCTCGAGGCTTGTGGCAAGCTCGACATCAAGATCCCCACGCTTTGTTATCATAAAGCGCTTTCTTCCTACGGGGCATGTCGCCTGTGCCTGGTAGAGATAGAAGAGAACGGCAGGACTTCGATACGCACTTCATGTAACTATCCGGTCTCGGAAGGTATCAAGGTCAGGACGGACACAGAGAGGATCATTCGAAACCGGAAAATAATGGCGGAACTTCTCCTTGCGAGGTGTCCCGATTCCAAAAAGATCCAGAGTGTGGCCGCGGCGCTTGGTGTGACAGGAAATAGAATGGACCTGAAGCACGAGGATTGCATCCTGTGTGGTCTGTGCGTCCGTATGTGCAGGGAACGGATGGGCAAGGGAGTCCTCGGGTTTTCCAACAGGGGCAGCGAAAGAATCGTGTCGCCCGCCTTTAACGAACAATCGGAAGAGTGTCAGACCTGCGGGGCCTGTTACTATATCTGTCCCGTAGAAAAAGGCATCAAGCTTGACGAGATATCTGAAAACAAACCCAAGTTTATAAGTTCCGATTTCGACGCCGGGCTGGTCGGCAGGCCTGCCGTTTATATCCCATATGCGCAGGCGGTGCCGAATTACGCGAATATCGATCCGGAACTGTGCGTACATCTGACCACGGGCGAATGTCAGATATGTACGGAATTCTGCGAAGCGGAAGCGATCGATTTCAATCAGAAAGAAGAGCTGGTCGATCTCGATGTCGGCTCGATCATCATCACGACAGGAGCCGACACATTCGATCCGACCGGAATGCATGAGCTTGGTTATGGCAGATACAGCAATGTTCTGACAAGTATTCAGTTTGAGCGGATTCTTGCCGCATCGGGTCCGTTCGAGGGGCATCTTCAGAGACCTTCGGACGGGAAGGTCCCGGTCAAGATAGCATGGCTGCAGTGTGTTGGGTCCAGGACAGAGGACTCGAGTATGCCTTATTGTTCTTCGGTCTGTTGCATGTATGCCATGAAAGAAGCCATAATCGCGAAAGAACATGTCCCCACAGTGGAACCGAAGATCTTCTTTATGGACATGAGGGCGCATGGGAAAGATTTTGATAAATATTACGATCAGGCTAAAAATACCGGAGTGGAATTTGTCAGAGGCAGAATCGGAAAGATCAGGGAGATCCCCGATACGGGCAACCTGGTACTCTACTACACGAGCGAGAAGGGTGAAGTAAAACAGGAAGAATTCGATCTGGTCGTTCTGTCTATCGGTCTTACTCCAAGAAAAAATGCCGGAGAACTTTCCGACAGGCTGGGGATACGGCTGAACGAATTTAATTTTATCGAACATATCGGAAATTCGCCTATCGAGACTACGAAGCCGGGCATTTTTGTCTGTGGCCCCGCTGTTCAGCCCAAAGATATTCCCGAAACGGTGATGCAGGCTTCGGCGGCTGTCGCCGGCGCCGCGGAACTGCTTTCGGATGTGAGGGGCACAGAGATAACCGTAAAAGAATACCCTGCTGAAAAAGAAGTGCGGGGGCAGAGGCCGAGGATCGGTGTCTTTGTCTGTCATTGCGGCACCAATATTGGCAGCATCGTCGATGTTCCCTCTGTGGTCGAGTATGTTAAATCATTGCCTGATGTAGTCTATGCTGAAGAGAATCTCTTTACCTGTTCACAGGATACACAGGAAAAGATGAAAGAGATCATTGAGGAACATAAGCTCAACAGGGTAGTCGTCTCATCATGCTCGCCCAGTACTCATGAGCCGCTTTTCCAGGAGACCCTCAGGGAGTCGGCACTGAATCCCTATCTCTTCGATATGGCAAATATACGTAACCAGTGCAGTTGGGTACACAGGGCCGACCACGCGAAAGCGACCGATAAGGCCAAGATCCTCACCCGGATCGCGATCGGCAAGGCGAGACTGCTCGAGCCGCTTCATACGATAGCGCTCGACGTCACTCAGAAGGGTCTGGTCGTCGGGGGAGGGCTGGCCGGGATGGTTGCCGCCCTTTCAATAGCGGATCAGGGGTTCGAGGTGGCTCTCATCGAGAGAGACTACAGATTGGGTGGCAACCTGAACAGGTTGAAGAGAAGGCCGAATGGCGAGAAGGTCATAGACTGTCTTGAGGATTACAGGCAGAGGATCGCAGACAACCCGAAGGTAAGGGTCTTCCTTGATTCGGAAATATTGGCCATAGATGGATATGTCGGCAATTATGTGACCTCGATACGCAATAGTAAATCGGAAAATGTCGATGATTATGAACATGGGGTCATTGTCATAACAACCGGCGCGAAAGAGACTGAGCCAAAGGAATATCTTTTCGAAGATGACAGGGTGATATCTCAGCTCGATCTCGAAGATGTATTTGAGGAAGATGAAAAGACTCTCTCAAAACTGAAAAATGTAGTGATGATACAGTGCGTCGGTTCGCGTGATGAAGAACACCCCTATTGTTCGAGAGTCTGTTGCACCCAGGCGGTCAAGAACTCGATCCGGTTAAAGAAACTCAATCCGAAGATGAACGTCTACGTCCTCTATCGCGACGTTCGTACTTACGGGTTCAACGAGATATATTATCAGGAAGCAAGGGCGCTCGGGGTGACTTTTATAAGGTATGAGGAAGACGCGAAGCCTGTCGTGGAGTACGTGGATGACGAGAAGAAACAGATCTCGGTCAGCGTTATGGATATCGTTCTCGGGGGCGAGGTGGAGATCAGGCCGGACAGGGTCATACTGGCGCCGGCGATGATTCCCCAGGACGACGCGTCGACGATATCTCAGATGCTGAAGATACCCCTGAACGAAGACAGCTTTTTCATGGAAGCGCACGTAAAGCTCAGGCCGGTCGATTTTTCTGCCGAGGGTATTTACCTCGCCGGACTCGCCCACTCTCCCAAGCAGATGGACGAGACGGTATCCCAGGCAAAAGCGGCGGCCGAAAGAGCATGTATAATAATAAGCTCTGACGAGTATGTCTCTGTTGCGAATATTGCCGAGGTCGACGTGGATACCTGCGCGGCCTGTGGGATGTGCGTGGCTGCCTGTCCTTATGGGGCTCCCGGGCTTGTCTGGCTCGGAGGCAGACAGGTCTGTCAGATCAACACAGCTCTCTGCAAGGGTTGCGGCAGCTGTGGGGCGGTCTGTCCGTCGGGAGCGATGCAGCAGCTCGGATTCAAGGAGATCCAGACTCTCGAGATGGTGAACCAGTCACTTGGGTTGTTATAGGAATTAGGGGTAAGAGAGATATCCCGTGCCGGGCGCGGAAGCAGGAATGAGCCCGGCGAAGCAACAAAATTTTACTACTATGGTCTGAGATTTTTTCTGTCTTTTGGCCCAGCGCTATAGGATTTCCCGCATTTATTAATGCCAGCGTCGGATTCTGCTTGCTTAATTACTTAAATAAATTATCTTGACATCTATCTGACGTTTATGACAGACTGCCGTCTGTTATATTGGACTAGGCGTTACGCATCGGTTGATAAATCAAATAAGGGGCCGCTGAAGTGGCCGTAACATTCTTTCAGGAAAAGAATTATATGCGATTCATCGACTCAACGAATTTTGAAAGACTACTGAAGAAGCTCTCCGGCGAAGGTGAGCTTTTCGTGCCTGTACTTGATGAGGATTCACAAAAGAATCACTTTGAGCGAGTAGAGGCCTTCCCTCTTCCCGAAGGAACGAACTTCGAAGGTTTCAGGGCCGTCGAGACTCTAAAGGGTTTTGCTCAGCTTGTTCGTTCGATGGTGGCGAGGTATCCGACCGAAGGCATGGACGAGATGGATGTGGCGGAGTTACTTCCCACTTTCGTCATAGTCGGGGCCAAGGCCTGCGATGTCCGCGCCATGCAGCTCGTGGATAAGGTACAGGTCGAGGGTGAATTTACGGATCCTTTCTACAAGGCTCGCAGGGACAAGATGATCATTATCGCGTCGGATTGTACTGAAGCGGGTGAAACCTGTTTCTGCAATCTGCTGGGCAGCAATCCATGGCCTGAAAGCGGTTTCGATCTTTCGATCTCGAAGGTCAACGGCGGCTATCTGCTCGAGACTGGCAGTGACCGCGGAAAGGCGATCGAGGAAGAGAACAAGGACCTGTTTACCGATCCTCGAGAGGGCCAGGAGAAGAGCAGGGACGAGATCAGGATGACAGTCCTTGCCGGACTCAAGGCCACGAACAGGGATTACCCTTCCGGTGATAAAGTAACAGAACCACTCAGAGAAGCCCTGTCCGATCCACTATGGCACGATGAAGCGGCCCGCTGCCTGGAATGCGGAGCCTGCACGAATATATGTCCCACATGCTACTGCTTCCTGCTCTTCGACCAGAAGGATGAGAGCGGTGAAGGGTACAAGAGAATAATGTCCTGGGATTCCTGCCAGGTAACGGGGTATGCCAGAATGGCCGGAATGGGGAATCCAAGGCCTCGACTCTCCGATCGCGTGAAGCACCGCCTGTACCATAAGTACGATTATCTCGTGCTCAGTCACGGTGAAATATTCTGTACAGGTTGCGGAAGATGCATCGATGCCTGTTCCGCGAGCATTGACATGAGAGAAGTTTTTGGCAGGGTAACCAAGGCAGCCAAGTAAGGGAGAGAAGGGTATGAACAACCCGTATTATCCCATAGATACGGTCCTGGAAGATGTAATAACAGAGACACCTACGATTAAGACCTTCTGTCTCAAGCCAGTGCGTCCGGTCAAATTCAAATCTGGGCAGTTCATGCAGTTGACCGTTCCCGGTGTTGGTGAAGCCCCCTTCACTCCCAGTTCCGATCCGAACATCACGGAGAAGATGGAGATCACCATCCTCAAGACGGGTAAGGTAACAGACGCTCTTCACGAACTCAAGCCGGGGGCGAAAGTAGGGCTCCGGGGTCCCTTCGGCAAAGGGTACCCGCTGGAAAAACTTGAAGGCAAGGAAGTGGTCGTTGTAGGTGGTGGAGTAGGCCTGGCTCCGATGAGATCTTTACTCTACGGACTTTTCGATGATCCTTCAAAATACAAACGGATATCCATAAAGTTCGGCGCTCGTGAACCTGCCGAACTCTGTTTCAAGCGCCAGTACAACGAATGGGTCAATCTATCGCCGAACATCGACCTTACAACTACGATCGACATTCCTCATCCCGAATGGGATGGAAAGGTCGGCCTGGTGACGACACTGCTGGACGATCTGGATATAAACATAGCGGAAAGCTACGCGCTTTCCTGTGGTCCCGAGATCATGCTGAAGTTTGTTACGCTGAAGCTTCTCGAGGTTGGATACAAGCCGCCCCAGATATACCTTTCGATGAACAGGAAGATGTCCTGCGGAATGGGTAAGTGTGGGCGATGCAATGTCGGGCATTACTATCTCTGCGTAGATGGCCCCGACATGTGTTACGACAAAATAAAGCACGTTCCAAATGTATTCGGTTAGGATCATCCTGTTTGGGCTTCGGACCTGAGCCGGGGCCGGGAAGAAAAATCGTCTATGAGTGAGATAAAAAACTATTGCTCCCTTTGTTCGCTGGCCTGCCCTGTTATTTTCAGGGGCGGAAAAAGAGGACCCATTTTTTCGAAGGATTCGCTTCTGACGATTGACTGGGACACCAGCGAAGAATCCAAATACGGCGGTAGTCTCTGTGCTCGTGGAAATGCCGCAATCGAATTCGTATCCCATCCGAAAAGAATCAATTATCCATTCGTTATCGGTGAGAGGACAAGGATAGAAGCGGCTGTCAAGGAGACTGCGAAAAATCTTTCTGCCATTAAGGATGAATCAGGTGGCGAGAAGATCGGTGTCCTGATAGGAGAGAATCTTACAAACGAAGAGGCAGCTCTGGCTCTGAAGTTCGCGAAAGAAGTCCTGGGGACTTCGAAGGTCGAGCTGTTCGCTCCAGATGATACACCATTATTCCGTTCATGGCTGGGGTGTGACCTTTCAGCCCTCGCGTCGACGGCAGAAAAACCGGCCGGCACGAAGAAAACCTTTCTCATAATCGGTGATTCTTTCTCTGAACATCCATGTACGGCAAAGCCGGTCCTCGCTGCCAGGTATTCGGGGAGGGGCAACGAAATAATCGTGATCAGTCCCGAGATCAGTCATACGGCATGGTTCGCGGGCAGGCACCTGCGGTGCAGGCCGGGAGGAGAAGCTGCTGTGGTAGCCGGCATGCTTAAGTCGGTTGCTGAGACGACGGCAAACGGTCTTGTGCCTGAATTGAAAAAACTGATGGACGGGGTCGAGTGGAATGATATTGAAAGACTCGGGGGCGTGAAGCAGGACGCTATCGAAGGCGCCGCGGCTTCGGTCCTCGGTGCTGTAGGAATAGAGACTTACGTATCCAATATCTTTGGCCGGTTCGCGATGCCAGGGCTCGTGTCGATCCTTGCAGAGGCGCTTACGGCGATATGCCCGGGGGATTCGAAATTCGATGCCCAGTTCGTGCAGCAGAATTCCTGGGGTATATATTCGGTGCTTGCAGCGGGCGAGACAACTCCGTTTCTCTCAAATCTCGAAGGTGAAGAGGTGGAGGCTCTGGTGATTCTGGGGCTGGATATCTTCTCGGCGTATCCCGCGGGCCCAATTGAAAACGCGCTGCGTGAAAAGAAATTTACAGTCGCTTCGCAGATGTTTTTCGGTCAGACCGCTTCGAGGGCGAATGTCGTTATTCCTGCGGCATGCCTGATGGAAAAGAAGGGGACTGTTTCTCCATCGTTCGGTGAAGACCTTGTCAGAGAAGACGTTATCGATCCTCCTGGAGGAGTGCTGACCGATGGTGAGTTCCTGGTCGCGCTTGCAAAGGAGATGGGTTCTGATCTTTCGGGTCCTGTCGATGTAGTGAGAAAGATTTCCAGAGGCAGTTCGGGCGAAGGCGTTGTAGCGGACTGGACCGCCTTTTCGAACACCATCAGGGAGTTGGACGCGTCAGGAATGGTGTTGATACCCTGGAGCGAAGCTGTTCATGTCGCGGATGGTTCGACCAGCAGGAACCTTCACTGGTCAGAAGTGACATGTCCGGAACCAAGGCTGTATGTATCGAAAGAGACGATGGATGAGCTTAACCTTGCCGAAAACGATCTGGTCAAGGTCTCTTCCGAGGGTGGAGAGGCTGTGCTGCCGGTCGAGGCGACCGAAAAACTGCAGGGCGGAACGGTAGCCGCGACGATTCATTTCCCCTCGGTAAGAAAGCTTTTCCCATGGAAGCTGGATGATCGCCGTGGAGAGGTGCTGCTCGCGCCGGTCCCGGTCAACCTTGACAGTCAGAGTGAGAAGAGCTGATCATGGAAAAAAGAATATACATAAACATGAATCTTTGCAGCGGGTGTCGAGCCTGCGCAGCGGCCTGTGCTAACGGGCATCTCGAACAGGGCCTTCTCAAGCATGGGCCGGTCGAGGAAACTGCGTTGATGCCTCTTCACTGCCGTCATTGTGACAAGCCCCTCTGTCTTGAGGTCTGTCCGCAGGATGCGATCAAAAAGGACGAGAACGGGACGATAGTAAGGATGAGCCAGTTGTGTGTCGGGTGTAAGTCATGTATCATGGCGTGCCCGTTCGGCGTTATGTTCGTGCATTCTACCTGGCACGTATCACCGAAGTGCGATCTATGCCATGACAGGCTCGAAGATGATAAGGAGCCGAGATGCGTATCGACATGCACATCCGGCGCGCTGGTTTTCGAAGAACTGACTGAACTGGAAAAGACTAACAGGAATGTTACCGAGGGCGGGCGATATTTCACCCGTTGGATGTTGACTCGATAGTGGAGAGGACAAATGGACGCAGCACGGTATCTGATTGATTATCTGATATTCCCGGGGTTTTTGTTTACCGCGGTAGTAGGTCTTCTTACCACCTGGGTCGACCGCAAGGTCACAGCGAGGGTCCATTGGAGGGTCGGACCTCCCTGGTACCAGCCCTTCGCTGACACGGTAAAACTTCTGGGCAAGGAAGTCATCGTTCCCGCCGGAGCGAGAAAGACGGGATTTCTTCTAATGCCGGTCGTTGGCCTGGCGGCGGCGACGCTGGCCTCTACCATCCTCTGGAAAGCTAATCTCGATCCTGGGAGTTCTTTCATCGGCGATTCGATAGTGGTCCTCTATATCATGACGATTCCGGCTATCGCGATGATCCTCGGGGCAAGCGCTTCAGGCAACCCGCTCGCCATTCTCGGTGGGGCCAGGGAGATGAAACTGCTTTTCGCCTACGAACTCCCACTTGTAATAGCTATGCTGACCACCGTGTACAAGGCTGGATCATTCTCCTTTGAAAACATCCTTGGTATGCAGGCTGCTTCGGGACAGTTTCTCGGCAGTTTTTCGGGGACCCTGGCTTTCATAGTAGCTATTTTCTGCGCGCAGGCAAAATGTTCGATCCTGCCTTTCGACATAGCAGAGGCCGAGACCGAACTTGCCGGGGGAGCTCATATAGAGTATTCCGGCGCTCCATACGCGGTAGTCAGACTGAATATGGCGATCATGTTTTTCATCGTGCCGGTATTCATCGTAACGATGTTCTGGGGAGGATTCACCTTCGTCGGGTGGAAGATTCTCACATCCATCCTCAAATATGTCGCAATAATCGTTATCATGGTCCTTATAAAGAATACAAATCCAAGAGTCCGGATAGACCAGGCAGTGAGGTTTTTCTGGGGACCCATGCTGGTATTATCGATAATAGCCCTGATCCTGGCGGTGCTGGGTTACTAGGTCGCGGAGGCAAGTATGTCGCTGACTTTGAAAGCATTAAAGAAATCACCGTGGGTGTTTCATGTCAATACGGGTGCATGCAACAACTGTGACATTGAAATTCTAGATGCTCTGACTCCAAGGTTCGATGTGGAAAGATTCGGCATCGTACTTGTCGGAAGCATAAGGCATGCTGATGTTCTTTTGATCAGCGGCCCGGTCTCGAGAAATATTCTTCCGAGATTGAAGCGTCTTTATGACGCGGCGCCTAAACCGATCAAGGTGATCGTCGTAGGGGCATGTGGTTGCACGTGTGGGATCTTTAAGGACGGGTACAACATTATCGGCCCGGTCGACAAGCACATCCCCGTGGATGCGTATGTGCCGGGATGTCCGCCGAAGCCTGAAACGCTGATTGCGGGAGTGGTGAAAGTACTCAGTACGCTGTAGACAGGATAACAGGGCGGCCCATCGCCAGAGAGAGCGCAGAATGCAGAAAGAAGAACTGAAAAAGAAAATAGCCGAAAAGTTCGGAGAAAAGGTCACAATAGATGAACGTTCGGAGAAACGTGTATACATCTACGTAGAGAACGATATCTGGGTAGACCTGGCCGATTTCCTGTTCAACGATATGGACATCCGTTTTGATACGGGGGTTGGACTCGATGACCGGGATGGAGTCGAAATAATGTTTTTCTTCCCTGTCGACAGCGAACATTACTTTGTGACGATCAAGACTTTCCTTAAAAAACCTCATCCGGCAATTGAGTCGATCTCGAATATCATACCGGGTGCAAAGTGGATAGAGAGAGAGATCTTCGAGATGTTTGAAGTGAATTTCCTCAATCATCCGGATCTCAGGCCCGTTCTCAGGTGCGATACGCGTCCCAAGGACTTCTATCCCCATAAGAGGGAAAATAAGGATGACCACGAGACGGCAAGAAGGAAGAACGACGGAGACGATAGATTCAACGAAATCTGGGGGAAGCCCTACAAGGGCAAGAATCCCTGAGCCAGTTCCGGCATTCAGTGCCGTTTTGATAATGAGGTGAACGAATGGTAAAAAAGATCCCAATCGGCCCGTTTCATCCGATTCTTGAAGAACCCGAGTTTTTCGAGCTGCATGTCGATGGTGAAAAAGTAGTCGATATTGACATGACGATAGGCTGGAGCCACCGTGGGATCGAGATCCTGTCGGAGCACAAGACATGGGATCAGGTCCCGTTTCTGGTGGAGAGGATCTGCGGTATCTGTTCCTGCTCCCATCCATATGCATACGTGAAGGCTGTAGAGGACCTTTTACAGGTGGAAGTGCCGAAACGCGCTCAGTATGTACGGGTGATAATAGCAGAGTTGGAAAGGCTTCACAGCCATCTGCTGTGGACAGGCCTTGCCGGCCATTTCATCGGCTATAACACTGTTTTCATGTGGTGCTGGAAATACAGGGAACCTGTTCTCGACATCCTCGAGGCCGTAACAGGAAACAGGAACCATTACGCGATGATGCGTATCGGAGGCGTAAGACGGGATATCCCCATGGAGGAGTACGGAAATATCCGAAAGCTTCTCGATTATGTCTGGGAAAAGAACAACATGCTGACGAACGCGATTCTCGATGATCCGGTAATACACGCGCGGACCAAGAATGTCGGGATCCTGGATAAGAAGCATTGCAGACTGTATGGAGCTCTTGGACCAACGGCAAGGGCGGGTGGTTATGATGTCGACGCGAGACGGGACCACCCGATCGACGCCTATGGAGAACTCGATTTCGACGTGATCGTCTGCAAGAACGGTGATGTGTTCGACAAGGCTGTCGTAAGACAGCTCGAGAACTTCGAATCGATAAAGATCATCCGCCAGTGTCTCGACAGGCTCGAGGATCTGGGGCCGGGTACGGAAGAGGATCTCTGCCTTGAGATAGGCGAGATTCCTCCGGGAGAAGGTATCGGCACATACGAAGCGCCGAGAGGAGAGGTTTTTCACTATATACGTTCGAATGGAAAGAATATGCCTATGAGGCACAAGGTGAGAGCCCCGAGCTTCAACAATATTCTGACGAACGAACACAGTGTGATTGGAAATTCCGTTGCGGACGCAGGCCTGATAACCGCGGCTGTCGATCCGTGCTATTCATGCACAGAGAGAGTCGGCAGGGTGGATGTAGGCACTGGTGACCGTTATATGATGAGCGAGGGAGACCTTATCAGGCTTTCTCAGGAGAAGACAGAACAGATAAGAAAAGAACTGGAAGGTAACTGAGGCCGAATAACAGGACGGTTCCGGAGAAAAAAACATGAATGATCTTCTGTATATTATTATCGTTGCGGCAGTAGCTGGCATTATTCCTCTCCTGGTCCCAAGGAAGGGCAGCATCGTCGCCGGGATAACAAGCCTGATAGCAGCCGTCTGGATCTTTATCCGTTCGATGCAGCTTTTCAACGCCGGTGAGATCGCATGGAGTGTCCCTCTGTTCAACCTTGGAGGAGAGATACCGTTCGAGTTCGCGCTGAGGCTGACAGGGTTCAGTTCATTCGTCCTGTTGTTTATCAGCCTCTTCGGAGTGCTTATCATCCTGTATTCTCTCGGGTATATGAGAGGCAAGGGTCAGGCTTCGATCTATTATTCGTATCTTATGTGGACCCTTGCTGCCGCGGCAGGAGTGGTCATGGCAGACAACCTGCTTATTCTTCTCGTATTCTGGGAGATTCTGACGGCGATCCTTTTCTTCCTGATAAACATGGGTGGAGAAGGACACGAGAAGGCTGCGGCGAAGACTTTCACGATACTTGGATTCACCGATGCTACGATGCTTCTCGGAATCATACTCATATGGACGACCTTCGGAACGATATCGATCTCCGAACTGGCGGCGAATCCGATAGTACCTTCGTCCCCGGTCACAATAATCGCTTTCATATGTCTGTTTATCGGCGCTATCGCCAAGGCCGGCGGGATGCCTTTTCACAGCTGGATACCTGCTATCGCCAAGCCGACCCACGCTTCGGTCATCGCCTTCCTTCCAGCATCGCTTGACAAGCTTCTTGGCATATATCTGCTGGGATTGCTGACTCTGAGGATATTTGCCATCGAACCAGGCGGGCCTCTTTCGATGATGATGATGATAGTCGGCGCGGTTACGATAGTCTTTGCCGTTCTGATGGCACTCATTCAGAAAAACGTCAAAAAACTTCTTTCCTTTAACGCCATCAGCCAGGTTGGATACATGGTGCTCGGAGTAGGAAGCGGAATCCCCGTCGCCATCGCGGGTGGACTCTTTCATATGGTCAACCACGCGATATACAAGAGCGGACTCTTTCTCGGTGCCGGTGCTGTGGAGAAAATGACTGGAACGACTGAGCTCGAAGATCTCGGAGGACTGGCGAGGTTGATGCCAGTGACGTTCATTACGATGTTAATAGCGGGACTCACTATGTCTGGCGTTCCGCCATTCAGCGGGTTCGTTTCCAAATGGCTCCTTTACCAGGGGATGCTCGAAGGAAAATACATGATTTTCCTCATAGTGGCGATCTTCGGCAGCGCCCTGACGATGGCTTCGTTCATAGGAGTTTTCCACGCTATCTTCCTCGGCCGCAGGCCCGAGAAATTCGATAATGTTCGTGAAGTCGACTTCTCCATGCAGCTTCCGATGATTTTCATAGCAATTCTCTGTATCGGGTTTGGAATATTCGCCAGCTATCCGCTGCAGAATTTCATTCTTCCTGTAGTAAGCGATGCGAGCGGGATCTCGATGTCCGGTTTTGAAGTGATCACTGAGAACACGAATGGATTCTGGAGCCCGACGAGCGCTACGATCCTTATGGTGGTAGGGCTGGTAGTAGGACTGATAATCTTTGCCTTCGGACGCATCAAAAAGAACCTGAGATATGACGATAATACGTGGACAGGGGGAAACATCCTCGAGAATGAAGAGATAAGGATCCCCGGCACACATTTCTATAAAACAGTGACAGATGAACTGAACCCGGTTGCGACCGGAGCATTCAACGATGGAGAGAAAGGCGCCTATGATCTGTACAATATCTTTGGCCGCCTTGGAGATCTCGTTGTTCAGTTCCTGAGGTCCATGCATGACGGGATCCTGTCCACCTATCTTTCGTGGGCCGTGATAGGTCTCGGTGTACTTGCATTCATACTAATGTTCCGTTGGTAAGAGCGGGTAAGGGAAAGGCAGAAGAATGGAGATTTTTCTCCTCGTATTGACGATATTCATGATTGTTGGATCGATCGTGGCGATAGAATCAAAGAACCTTCTTTCGTCGGTGATCTCTGTCGGTATAGTCGGCTTCAGTCTCGGGATCATTTTTCTTATGCTGGGGGCTCCCGATATTGCGATCACACAGGTCGTAGTAGAGATACTGATACTCGTTATCCTGATCAGAGCGACGATCACAACTGACAATACTGCTATCGAAAAGCACAAGGACACCTTTCCTGTCGTTGTCAGCCTGATCTTTTTCGGGCTGTTCCTGATCTTCGCCTATTTTGCGGTTCAGGAACTTCCGCAGTTCGGAGATCCTCTTCCCAGAGAAGCGGCAGCTCACTATCTCGAAAATGGCGCAGAAGAGACGGGCGCTATGAATATTGTTACAGCCGTGCTTCTCGATTACAGGGCCTATGATACCATGGGGGAAGCGACCGTACTTTTTGCTTCTATCGTAGGTTCATTTGTCATCCTGAGAAGACGCGGGAGAAAACATCGGAAGGAAGAAGATACTGAAAAGGTCGGGATCCTCGAAGATGAGGATATCAAAAAGAACTTCGAGGGATTCTAGAGGGAGCGCTATGGATAAGATGGATAAATACATAAAGGACAGCAAGAGCGGGATGACTCCTATAGTCAAGACGGTAGTGCGTTTTGTCATGGGTATCATCTTTATCTTCGGCGCCTATGTCGTTCTTTACGGCCATCTCACCCCGGGCGGAGGCTTCGCTGGCGGAGTGATACTTGCCTGTGGATTCATAATCCTTACTCTCGCTTTCGGTAAGGGGCTCGGACTTTCGAAGCTGAGCGATACCTGGGCGTCCATTCTTGATAATTCCGCTGCCCTGTTATTTCTCACGATCGGTTTTATAGGTTTTTCCGGGGGTTACTTTTTTACGAACGTACTTGGAAAGGGCAAGGAGTTTGCTCTTTTCAGCGCGGGAACCATACCCCTTTGCAATATAGCTATCGGATTGAAGGTCACAGCGTCCGTATTCGCGGTATTTCTTACGCTTTCGATCTTCGGACGGTTTATTTCAAAACTTGTTGATGATTATGAAGATGATACTGAAAAGGAGTAAGGCCTGATGATCCTGTACTTTCTGACGCTGGTGCTTTTCGTGATGGGACTTTACTGTCTCGTGGCGAAAAAGAATATCATAAAGAAGATCATCGGGATCGTCATCACCGAGTATTCCATCAACCTTTTCCTGGTGCTTGTCGGCTGGCGTAAAGGCGGGATAGCTCCGATCCTTCTTAAGGGTATGCAGAAGAGTGAGATCGTGGAGAAAGGCGTAGATCCATTACCCCAGGCGCTGGTACTGACTTCGATCGTGATCGGGCTCGGTGTACTGGCTCTGATGGTGTCGATCTGCCTGAGACTTTACGAAAAATACAAGACATTCGATATGTCCGAGATTAACAGGCTTCGAGGATAGCGTACAAGCAGGAGTACAAATGCAGGCATATTTTCCATTATTTACAGCGATTCCACTGGCCATGGCCTTCATCAATCTGCTGGTCACAAAGGTCAACAAGAAGGTAACTGATTTTCTTGCATTCCTGGCGATGATCAGCCTGGCCTCAATGGCTATCATGATGCTTTTCGAGTCTCCTTTCTCTTATCAGTTGGGCGGGTGGGCGCCACCCATCGGTATCCTGCTGGTATCGGATGGCCTCAGCTCGGTGATGCTGGTCATCATCAATGTTATTGGCCTGCTGTCCATGATCTACTCGATGAAGTACATGACCACATATACGGCCAAGCCGAAGTTCTACACACTGTTCCTTCTGATGATCGCAGGGATGAACGGCGTAGTCATAACTGGAGACATGTTCAACTTGTATGTCTTCCTTGAGATCGCGTCGATCGCCTCGTACGCTCTCGTAGGATTTGGCTGCGAGAAAAATGAACTCGAGGCCTCGTTCAAGTACCTGATCCTGGGTGGAGTGGCCAGCACGGTTGTACTCTTTGGAATAGCCTTCCTCTATTCGATGACTGGAACTCTCAACATGCCGGATCTCGCGGTCAAGATTCCAGAGATCGGACACAACCACGCGATGGGATTCGTAATGGCTCTGTTCATCATGGGATTCGGGCTCAAGGCGTCGTCTGTTCCGTTCCATGCCTGGTTGCCAGACGCGCATCCGAGCGCGCCAGCTCCCATATCCGCCATGCTCTCAGGCGTACTTATCAAGGCTCTTGGCATCTATTCGATCGCAAGGATCATGTTCAACATATTCGGTTCAGACACTATGGTCTCTTCGATACTCATGTTCCTGGGAGCGCTTTCGATGCTTGTCGGCGTCTTCCTCGCTGTCGGACAGCATGATTTTAAAAGAATGCTGGCGTATCACTCGATAAGCCAGATGGGATATGTGATGATGGGGCTCGGTCTTGGTCTCAATCCGAACGTACCCCCGGCGCTCGCGGCGCTGGCGTTATTCGGCGGGCTCTTTCATATGGTCAACCACGCTGTTTTCAAGTCCTGCCTCTTTCTCTGTGCCGGTTCTTTCGAATACCGGACGGGGACGAAAGACAAAACAGAAATGGGTGGGCTTATCAGGCGTATGCCTTTCACATCTGCTACCTGCTCGATAGCCTCGTTATCGATTTCAGGTGTGCCGCCATTTAACGGATTCTGGAGCAAGCTGATCATCATCGTTGCGTTCATGAAAGCCGGATATACGATATATGGTATTCTGGCGATCCTGGTCGCCTTTATGACGATGATCTCTTTCATCAGATTACAAATGAATGTTATTTTCGGAAAGCTTCCGGAGAAGTTCGAGAAAATCAAAGAAGCTCCCTTCGCGATGGTACTACCATTGGTCATTCTGGCAATTCTGTGCCTTGCGCTAGGTATCTTCTATCCGTTGGTCGATCAGAACCTGATCGAAGCTGCGAAAGACGCGTTACTGGACAAGGCGCAATATATAAGTTTTCTGGGCAGGTAAATGAAAAAGGGTAATCGATGAAACGATTCTTACATTTTCTGATTCTACTGGGCATCTGGATGCTTTTGACGTGGTCCGTCGCCTGGCAGGAAGTTCTGGTCGGTGTCGTTGTCGCGCTTATAGCGGAACTGCTGCTTGGAGATATCTTTCCAATAGGAGCGATCAAGCTCTTCAACCCGATCAGGCTCTACTGGATGATAGTCTATGCTGTCGTATTTTTAGGTTATGTCATACGGGCGAACTTCGATGTTGCCTACCGGGTCCTGAATCTCTACATGCCGATCCGCCCCGGGATCGTCAAGGTCAAGATGAGGTTGAAGAGTGATATGGCGAGGACGTTCCTTGCGAATTCTATCACGCTGACACCCGGAACGCTGACGGTGGATTGTGTCGGTGAAAACCTGTACGTTCACTGGATAAACATTACTTCCGACGATCCGGAGAAGGAAACGGAGATCATCGTATCCCGTTTCGAAAATCTGTTAGAAAGGATATTTGAGTGAGTGTCTTTATCGCGCTGTTGATTCTCTGCATTTTCCTCTGCCTGTACAGGGTAGGGAAGGGGCCTACAGCACCCGACAGGACGGTGGCGATTGATATTCTTGGAACCCTCGTAGTCGGTTTCTGCGCGATATACTCGATCATCACCAAGAAAGACCTGTATATGAATATCGGAATATCCTGGGCTCTTCTGAGTTTCATCGGAACGCTTGCCCTGTCAAAATACCTTGAGGGGAGGGGTTTCGATGAATGAGACGATAGGCCTGATATTTCTTATCATCGGTATCACTTTTGACGTAATCGGTTGTATCGGCCTGGTAAGGCTACCCGATGTATATAACCGCCTCCAGGCGGCCACTAAATGCGTCACTCTGGGAACGAGCATGATATTACTGGCGGTAGTCTTTTATACCGGCATAAACTCGATCGGTGTAAAAGCCCTGCTCTGTATCTGGTTCGTCCTGATAACTTCTCCAACGGGAGCTCATGCCATAGCGAGAGCTGCTCACAAGTCAGGTGTCCGGTTATGGAAGGGCAGCGTAATGGATAAATATGCTGAGGACAATGAAGGTGCCGACAGCTCCTCCTGACACGGGAGGCTTTAACTGTAGCGGGGGTTGGTAGATATAATGCGTTATCCAAAACTGAGAGAACTCAAGGAAGCTATCACAGCCCTGATCAAGGGGCCGTACACATCGAAGTTCCCCAAGGTACCCGCGACGGTTCCTGAACATTTCCGTGGTACACCGACCTATGTGCCTGACGAATGTGTCGGTTGCGGTTCGTGCGCCCAGGTATGCCCGGCCGGGGCCATAGAGATCGTTGATGAATACAGGGAAGATGAAGGGAAGATGGTACGCAGGATCGAGAGAAATTGGGGCAACTGCATATTCTGCAGCCAGTGCTATGAGTACTGCATCACAAACAAGGGAATCGAGCTCGACCCTGATTTCGAGAAATCATGCTTTGATATGGCTGATGCGATCAACACGCATGACAAGGAACTGCTCTTCTGCGAGCATTGCAGTACCCCTATCACGGCAAAAGACCATATTAAGTGGATCGGCAAAAAGCTTGGAGAGCTTTCGTTCGCGAACCCGACCCTTACAGTATACAAATATGGAGAATTAAAATTGGTGGAAGAGGGAACCGGGGACAATCCTCGGAAAAATCTCGAAAGAGATAATTTCATCAGGGTCCTCTGCCCGAACTGCCGTGCCGCTTATATCCTTTCGGATGAGTGGGGGACAAGCTGACCCGGATGGGATCTTGCGAATTCAGGCCTCCCTCTTCGGGGGCCTTTTTTTTTGATCTTGTAAATGAGAGGGAATGGCACTTCATTAATCAGGACGGCAGGTGATGAGAGTTCCCTGCCAGGGGAATCGTACCCGGGAGGTGCTTGGATATATGGAGAAGTTGAGGGAAAAATTGCTGGCACGCCTTGAAGGCAAGCGTTTCGGCGTAGTCGGTATAGGCAATGTGATCAAGGGAGATGATGGCGCCGGCTGTGTAGTCGTAGAGGGTCTTCAGGGGAAGATAGACCTCCCGATCGTCGATTGCGCCGAGGTCCCTGAAAATTACGGGGGATGGGTAGAGAGGCAGGATCTTGACAGTGCTATATACATCGATGCTGTTGATTTCGGAGGAGAACCGGGGGAAGTGAGGATAATTCCTCTGGAAAAGATGATGGTGACAGCGAGCAGTACGCATACCCTGTCTCTGCATTATATGATCATCTATCTGAGAGATGAGTGGAAGGGCGATCCGATCATGATCGGGATCCAGCCGAAAGAGATGAGGATCGGAGACGGGCTCAGTGATGAGGTGAGCGCCGGGGTGAAGAAATTGACCGATATTCTGATCGAGGCAGCTCTGACTGACAAGCAGGATAGATAAAAAACTGAACAGGCTCGCAATTTCTGGAAAAACCCGTGGAGAACAGTCTCCGCGGGTTTCTTTTTTCCTGGGTCCCTGGTTTTGAAGGCCGACTCTATTTTACTTCCCTGCCCGCCATGAATGCCTTCTTGTTCAATTCACCGGTCCCCTTGGGAGCCATACGCTCGATGACCTTCAGCCAGGTCTCCTCCTCTATCTCAAGAGAGAGAGAAAGAACACCCAGAAGGATCGTGTTGACCAGGCGCGAATTGCCGAGGTCCATAGCGATCTGATATGCATCAACTACGATAGCTCCTGGAACGAGAGTTTTTATCTTATCGACGACCTTTTCGGGATAGAAGAACTTGCCGGTCGTTGTGATCGTCGGGATGATCTTCTGCTCGTTGATGATGATATTGCCATCAGGATGAAGATCGCCAACCCAGCGAAGAGCTTCGGCCAGCTCGAAAGCCAGGATAACGTTGGCCTCCCGTGAGGGGATAAGTGGAGACATCACCTCTTCGCCGAATCTGATGTGGCTTGTCACTATCCCACCCCTCTGGGACATCCCATGCACTTCACTCTTTTTCGCGTCCAGCCCGCTTTCTTTTGCTACTTCGGTGAGGATCTCGCTGGCCAGAAGTACCCCCTGCCCTCCGACTCCGACGATCAGAACATTTGTAGTGCCGTTTTTCATATCTCGGGTCCTTTCTATTTCAGTCCTGATCAGGATTCGATCTTTACTATGGCATCGACGGGACAGACCTGTGCACATATGGTGCAGCCGGTACAGGTGTACTCGTCTATTACTGCTTTAGGTCTGCCCTTTTCGTTAGTCTCTTCCGAGATCGATATAGACGGGCAGCCTACATTGAAACAGGCACCACAGGCGATACAGTTGTCGGCTTCTACCGTGTAGGGTTCGTCCTTGATCTTTTTAGGAAAGAGCATGCAGGGCCTGTTGGTGATTATCACCGAGACGGCTTCCCTGTCCAGTTCTTCTTTAAGGACCTTGTATGACTCATCAACGTCATATGGATCGACTTCGCGGACATGCTTCACACCGACGGCCCTGCAGATCTCAGCGAGATTGACAGGCTCAACGGCGTCTCCCATAAGAGTCTTCGATGTCGAGGGGTTGTCCTGCCCTCCAGTCATCGCGGTGATCCTGTTGTCGACGATGATATTCGTCGTAGTGCCTCCGTTGTACACTACGCTGGCCAGGGCTGTGATGCCGCTGTGAAGGAAGGTGCTGTCCCCGATCAGGGCGACTGCCTTCTTTTCGGTCTTGCCGGCCCTTTCAATGCCGAACGCGTTGCCGATCGAGGCGCCCATGCAGAGGCAGGAATCTATCTGGTTCAGTGGTGGAAGCGCGCCCAGAGTGTAACAACCGATATCTCCGTTTGTATAGACTCCAGCCTTTTTCAGAGCCACCATGATGCCCCTGTGAGGGCACCCTGAGCAAAGGACCGGAGGACGAGGAAGGACTGATTCTGTCTCAACCGATTCAGGCATGACAGATGAATCGAGTACTCCCGCCTCGATGAAGCCTTTCCGGACGCGGTCTACATTGAGTTCCATGTGATTGGAGAAGAACTTCTTGCCCTCGACCTTGATCCCCTCGGCGGCTATGATCTCCTCGTAGAATCCTTCGAGTTCTTCTACTACAAAAAGTCTGTCGACTTTTGAAGCAAATTCGCGGATCTTTTTTATCGGTAGAGGGTACCCCATGCCGAGCTTGAGGATACTCGCATCGGGCATCGCCTCGCGGGCGTGCTGGTAAGCGATCGCCCCGGTGATAATACCGATCTTTTTGTCGTTCCATTCTATATAGTTGATCTCCGAAGTCTCGGCGTATTCCTTGAGCTTTTCAAGGCGCTCAATCACCAGTTTGTGTCTTTTAGCGGCATAAGCAGGGACCATTACGTACTTTTCTATATTTCTCTCGAACCCCTTGTTTTCTACGGTCTTGCGTTCGCCTATCTCGACCAGGCCCTTGGCGTGGCAGATCCTGGTAGTAAGCCTGAGAATTACAGGAGTATCGAACTGCTCGCTTATCTCGAATCCGATCTTGACGAAATCCTTCGCTTCCTGGCTTGTCGATGGTTCAAGCACCGGGACAGAAGCCATTTTTCCGTAATACCGGTTGTCCTGTTCATTCTGGGATGAGTGGAGGCTCGGATCGTCTGCGCTGACAATGATCAGGCCAGCCCCTACTCCAGTATATGAAAGGGTCATGAACGCATCGGCAGCGACATTGAGCCCGACATGTTTCATCGCGGCCAGTGTCCTGGCTCCGCCGTAGCTGGCGCCTACTGCTACTTCCAGAGCCACTTTCTCGTTTACCGCCCACTCGGCGTAAACGTCGTCCTTGAAAAACTTCGCTATGACCTGAAGTATCTCCGTGCTCGGAGTGCCCGGATAGGCCGAGGCGAATTCGCCGCCGTATTCGTACATACCGCGGGCAAGCGCCTGGTTGCCGGAAAGCAGCATTGCCATATTCTTAGTCCTCCTGTTTCATTTATTGATAGCCGACTTACTTTCTTTCATTATCAGCTAAAGATAGCCCCTCCACCATAAAGGAAAAGTAAAAAATACTCAATAGACCAGTTTATTTCGGTATATAAAAAATGATTAGCCAAGCTCTCCGGAATCCGTTATTATCAAAGGAGTTAATGAGCAGGAGGATAATCAGATGAGTGCAGGCCCCACCTATGTCACAGATGGTGAAATAAAGCCATTCGACGAGCGCGATACAGTCTTTTCCAGAGAAGCTCTTGTCGAGGGTTCTCCCAACGAGGTCGCATATCATTCCCTGCACCCCGAGAATATCGAAATCGACAGAAAACTTGCCAGATTCATTACCCTGAAAATGGAGCCGGGCGGCAGTGACGATCTACTTGCCGATGCCATATATGAGGCTCATTTCAAGAGTTCCGCGGCACTTGCCCTTCCGGACATGGTAGACGGTGAACCGGCGCTTGAGAAGGCAGACTGGTCACCTGCCGAGGCGGCGGCAAAGGTTAAGGCCTTTGCGCGGGCCATCGGAGCAGATGATGTGAGGATCGGCCCGTTGAAACAGGAATGGGTATACAGCCACAGGGGATCGAGGCCATTCTTTGAGGGCGGATATACGAACGCCCCGTATTTCAGTGGTATACCGGAAGGATACCAGGGGGCAAAGTATGGTGGCCCGATAGAACTGAAGCATTCCGGCGCCATATCGATGGCTTTTGATCAGAAAAAGGAACTGGTCGGTACCGGTTCGACGAGGGCTGTGGATTTCGAGGTCGGCAGGGTCTACGCGAAGAGCGTGCTTGTTTCGGTTCAGCTTGCCAGATTCATCAGGGCATTGGGCTATCCTGCCAGGGCTCACCACCTTAGAAATTATTTGATCATGCTGGTCCCTGTTGCCGTCGATTCAGGTATCGGCGAACTCGGGAGGTGTGGATATCTTGTCAGCCGACAGTCCGGCGCGAATTTCCGGCTGGCTGCGGTGACCACCGATCTGCCTCTTGAGTTTGACGACCCGGTCGACATAGGGATGCAGGATTTCTGCGATAAATGCAAAAAATGCGCTGTTACCTGTCCTTCGGGCGCGATTCCTCTCGAAAAGACCCTGGTGAACGGTAGCTGGAGATGGAAGCTCAACCCCGAAGCATGTCTCCAGTACTGGGGCCACACCGGATATACCTGCGGGATATGCCAGGCGGTGTGTCCATGGACGAAGCCTAAGAACATATTTCACCGTACTATCGCGAGCGCGGCGGTCAATCTTCCATGGATCAGGCGGGCTCTCGTCAAGGGAGACGATATTGTCTACGGGGCCGGATTCAGCCCTCTGCCTGTACCACGATGGCTCGAGGATGAACAGAAGTCCTGAGTTTTCCCCGACTGTGCCTGATCTGTCAGACAGCGCGTCTGCGGAAGTGGATTGCGCGAATGGCCAGAATGATCGAGACGAAAAGAAGTGACCCAGCCGAAAGTATGATGGTGAATTTTCTCTCCGGTAACGGGAATCTCGCCATGGAATGGTGAAGGGACGAAAAAAGCCCTGCCGCAAGGATAAGCCCCCGGATCATCTTACCACCCATGTCAGGCCTGTCCAGTATCCCCGCGATCAGGGCGAAGAAGGAGATCGCAGCTGGAGCCATCAGCCTTTCGTTGTTTGAACCGAAGAACGCGCTTACCAGGACCAGGATGAAAAACAGGGAGATGTCGGTATTTTCCCTGACAAAACGCCCCGTTTCCCTGAAAAATATAAGGGGAAGAAATGTCAGGGGGATAAACGGGTTCAGAAGGAGCCCGAACCATGTCATGGGGTATTTCAATTTACCACCGTAGTGGACGGCAGCTTCGAATAGAGACATTCCTCCGACAGGCGGGATCACGAGGCGGATGACTACGAAGACTATCAAAGCCGGCAGAACGACGAGGATCGGGTTTTTCCAGTTCCCCGGGAGTCGTCCCTTAATAAAGTCATACAGGAACAGAACCGGTATCATGAGAAGGGCCAGTTCTCCTGAGGCGGCTCCCACGGCAAGAGCCACGCTGAATACTATTCTTCTGTCATTACGCAGCGCAAGAAACATTACGGCCACAAGGGCCATGGATAATGTGTCTTTTACCTGAAATATGTTCCAGTTGCCTGAACCGAACAGATGCTTGTTGAGTACGAGCATGACGAGAGCGAGGAAGGCCGATGAGCGGGAGATCCCCATCGAGATAAACAAAAAATAGAGGCAGATGACCATAGCGAGAGAGGAAAATATGGTGAGCAGTTGGAAACCTGCTATCCTGCCGTCTCCCGCGAGACCTGAAAGGTACGGGCCAAGGAGTCTGTATGAGAAAGGCCGGGGCACTTCCATATCGACCGAGGGAGACGCGTCAGCTATCAGCCGATAATATTTGAGGTCCATATCGACGAATGGACTGGAAGCGTAGTCGATCCGGCCGTAGAAGAAAATGGCGGCGAGAGTGACAAGGATCAATAAAGGTATTCTTTTATCCATAGTTCCGGGTCTCGTCAGCGGTACCATACAGTCCACAGGTCGCTGGATCCTCTTATTGCCGTGATGAAGAATGGGCCATAATCCGTGCCGCGTTCAGGATATGGTGTAAATCCTGCCATCGGAGTCGAGAGAAGAAGTTCTTTTAATCTTTTGGAAAAGACCGGGGATTCAAGGTCAGCCCTTATCGTGACCCTGAATGCCGGCCAGCATGGGCCGCTGGCAATTTGAATCAGTTCGGACCTGCCCGTGACGTCGATACCGACAGAATCGATCAGCGCTGTAAGCTCGATCGCGACATCCCGAAAGAGTTTTTTTCCGCGGTCCTCGATCGATCTCAGTTCGATCCGGCCTGTTCCGGTCGATCCGTGGACAATCGGAATAGCGATCCCGATACAGATCGTATCGATAGAGCATCCTCCTACCATTTTTTCTGTTCCAGCTTCTTTCTTCTTCTGTGAAGAAGCTCCGCTGCAGCAGGTAAGGGCGAGGATCATAACGAATGAAAACAGGCAGGCCGGCATAGTCATTCTTCTCATCATGGTCTCTCTCCCTGAAAGGATCTCCCGCGTGCTCAGTAAGGCCTTGGGGGTTTCAACCAGATATTTACGCCGATCCTAAGATCGAAAGATGAAAACCTGTCGTTGAGCGGCTTCTCCGCACTGTCCCGGATCGCGTCATGATGGCTGGTTTCCAGAAAGGGCGAACTGAAACGTTTTTCAGAAAAGGATATCAAATATATGCCCTCGACAAGAAGGCTGATATTATCCTTGACCCGGTGCTCAAGTTGAAGGACCGCCAGGCCCTCGAACCCGTCAAGTTTGCCGGTGCCGTTGATGAGGTTGGCCGAACCATAGCCGAGGCCGATGCCGACCCAGGGAACGAACGACTTGCTGTCCGGGCGGAGACATCTCTTGAAAACGAAAGCATAACTGTATTTCGTGAGGTCCGCGTCGAAGTTCTCAAAATCGTTCTGATAATGTATCGCCGGATATCGCGATACAGCGACCCAGGCCTCGCCTGCCCAGCTTCCGTTCTGAAAAGTCTTTCCCAGGGATACCGCAAGGCCGTAGCCGACGGAGAGGTCTTCGTTGCCCTGAAGCGAAAGCTCGCTGGAAAGCGAGGGAAGGATAGGGTGGCTGCCGCCTCCCGAAGCCTTGAGGTAAAAACGATTTTCCCCCGCGGCCGAAATGGACGGGATCACCGCTATCAGAGTCGTGATGATAAACAGACTAAGCGCTTTCACATGTGCCTCCTGCGGGCTCAGGCCGGATGAACTTACAGCAGAGGGCCACTGCCGGGGATGATATCGTCCGCCGCACCCGGTTCATCGTTCGGTAATGTCGGATTTTCCTGAAGTGCTGGGCGTTCTTTTCCTGATATATTCATTTCGATCCATTCCTTCAGGGGATCGAGAGGGATCAGGCCCGTGTGGCTCTCGACCGGTTTTCCATCACGGAAGAAGAAGATCGCCGGGACGCCCTTTATACCGAGTCTCGAAGCGGTTGCCGGGTTCTTTGTGACGTCGAGCTTGAAGAACCTTGCCTGATCAGCGTAGTCGGGGCCGACTTCGTTGAGTAGACCTCCCATTACCTGGCAGGATGAACACCAAAGACTGAAGCAATAGACAAAACAGGGCAGTCCACTTTCCGCTATTTCCTCGTCGAACCGTTCATCGGTCAACGGGGCGGGTTCTCCCGGTTTGGTCTCAAGTCCGAGAAGTCTTTTAATAAATCCCATCGGATCCCCTTTCTGTACCGGTCCAATATAACATTTCGGAGGTGTATTCTCCATAAAAAGAGATGTTCAAAGAATCTCGTAAAAAAATGGAGCAAATCGACCGACGCAGCTTTATAATATATAGAAGCAGAAAATCATTGGGGACTAAAAAGGCGGTAGACCGATGAAGAAACGAATTTTATTGAAGATCGCTGCCATGGTGATACTCGTGGTCACGTGGAGTGGGCTCTGTCCGGCAGAAGAACAGGCGGCCGAGGGCCTTCTGCCCGCATCCGGGCAGCTCGAAGGATGGGCCAGGGACGGGGATGTCATATCGTACCTGCCCGACAACTTGTGGGAGTATATAAACGGCTCTGCCGAAAGCTTTCTCATGTACGATTTCAGGCAGGTCGTGGCCATGCATTATCTCGATCCATCGGAACGGGAGATCAAGGTAGAGATCTATGATCATGGCAGTCCCCTGATGACATTCGGTATCTATTCGATGCTGAGAAGTCCTGACGCGGAATATCTGGAGATCGGTTGTGAGGCGTTCGGAGACGAGTATACGCTCCATTTCTGGAAAGACAGGTTTTATGTAAAGGTCTATTCATACAGTGAAGGACCGGGGATGAAAGAGGCGATGAAGACTTTCGCCGCTGAGATCGCAAAAACGATAAAAGGGTTTGGAGGGGAACCTTCCGAGGTGGCGCTGTTCCCGAAGGAAGATCTTGTAAAGAAAAGCATCACTTATATGACAACAGGTGTCATGAGCAGTTCAAAGCTGCCCCCCGCATTCGTTGCCCGGTATGAAAGAGATTCCGTGAAGGGGAAGGTGTATCTGTTCACATCTCCAGATGCGGATGAGGCTGCGGGGCTTATATCTTCGTACGCGGAGATGATAGGAACCGGAGTTGAAAAGGCTGAACTTTCCGGAGTCAGTTGCCTGATGGTGGATGGTGAGGCTCCCTATAGAGGCCGGGTAGTCGCCGTACAGGTCGGCAGGTGGATGGCTGTGGTAACAGGTTTCGAAGAGGATCCGGCTCTTGCCGACAGTCTGGCAGGCAGGCTTGTCACCGGGATCAACGGAAAATAAAAAGATCCGGTGTCTGGAACAGAATAATGAAAAGGCCCCTCAACGAGGGGCCTTTTTCTATAATATTTACCTGCCCGGACCAGTGTCCGTGAGGGTCTTTTAATTGGGCATAAGCTGTTTGATCGCGCCCCAGCTGAACGATTCGGCTCCGGTCGTCGAGCATTCAGCGTCGACTCCCTGTACAGAATTCACATAGATGCTCGTGTATGCCTTGCAGGGTTCAATCGGCTGGCCCTCCAGGCAGTTAGAGAACTGGTATGCTGGCGTAGAAAGTCCCGGATGTTCGATAATCCGTAATGTGTTCTTCGCGACCGTAGTGACCCAGAGGACCTGGGAGAGCGGAGCGTGCCATTCTGTCTGGCAGGTCAGGAAGCAGACGCTCATTCCGGTGTCGAGACCACCCATTGAGACCGAGATGTAATCTTCCAGTATCACCGCGGTCTTGATGATACCGGGGTCGTCTGAGTAGTCTATCGCGAATTCGGCGCACATCTGCCCGTTCTCCCCCGGAAGGCACCAGATATACATGGTAAATGAATAGGTGGGAGTGCCCGGGGGACACCAGACCGAGTGTTCGGAGTCCACGAAGAGGCCGATATAGCCGAGCGGAGGTAACTGCGCAAGCGCCGCTGTGGAGATCAACATCAGGGCCAGGGTCATCAATAAGCATTTCTTCATTCTGGTTCCTCCCTTTCAATCGACAGGCTACTGTCAATTTTCCATTCACTGGCCGGGTGATTATCACTCATGGCCACCAGGGTGTTTCTGCGGCTGCATGTTTGCAGTAATCCAGTCCCCGATTGAAAAAACACCCGTTCCTCCAACTATCCTCTTCCATGCAAAGCAGGCTGTCAACCCATTTTTGACTATTTTACTTCAAACAGATACAAGTACCGTGCCCTGTCATCCAAATATTTTCCCGGCTTTTTCAAGTAATTCAGGGATGGGGAGGTGATAGGGGCACTTCGCCAGGCATTCGCCGCACTCGGTGCAGGCATCATAAGATGTGTCGAGAGTGGCAAGCCGACTTCTGGCCCAGTCCTCCAGCCCGTAGCGCGTAAAGTAGACTTCGAGGAGAAGAAGGAATGGAATATTCAGCCCTGATGGACAGGGCAGGCAGTATCCGCAGCGCCGACAGAACAGTTCGCCCCAGAAAGATTTTTCTTCGGCGAGAATAGAGAGTTCTTTTTCAGTGAGTTTGTCCAGATTCTCACCAGCGGAGACGTTTTCATCGACCTGTTTGACAGAATCCATGCCTGGTATCGATACGGTCATCCCCCTGGTCAGTGTGAAACGTATCGAAAGGGACACATTATGAATGGCTCCCCCTGCCACGGGTTTCATGCCTATCGTTCCCATTCCGGCTTTGGCAGCCGCCGGGATCAAAGCATCTTCCCACTCGGTCTCTATAGGGTTGTACGGGAACTGGACAGTGTCGAAAAGGCCTGTTGCTACGGCTTTCAGAAGAATATCCTTCGAGTGTCCAGTGATCCCGATAAATCTGACCTTGCCTTCTTCCCTGGCCTTGACCAGCGCGGGATACGCTCCTCCCGGGCCGATGACTTTTTCCAGTTGCTGTTCCGAGCCGACGGCATGCAACTGGTAGAGATCGATCATCTCCGTGTCGAGTTTTTTCAGGCTTGTCTCGAGTTCGCCCATCATCGATCTGCCATCGCGGGACATCGCTTTTGATGCCAGGTAGATCTTGTCGCGATGCTGCCCCAGGGCCCGGCCGATCTTTTCCTCGCTGTCGGTATATCCCCTGGCCGAATCAAAGAGATTGATCCCGCCATCGAAAGCCCGCAGCAGGACTTTTTCTGCTTCTTCGAAAGAGAGGCCCTGTATCGGGATCCCACCGAACCCGACTACTGATACATTCATATCTGTCTTACCGAGAATTCGTTTTTTCATGGGGGGAGAATAACTCAATCGACGAATATTTGCCAGCACAACAAACGGAGCTTTCCTTCTGCCAGGTGTAAAAAGGATTATTTATTTAAATGACTCCACAACAACGCCGATAAGAATAAAGAATAACCTTTGATTAAATCAGGGGCGCGACATAGAATCGACCCAGAGAAACGGGTCTGAAAACACGGAAAGCAACAGTGAACAGAGTTGTACAATGACAGCGAAAGAGGCATCGTGGCCATGATCCTGTCGATGGAGGAATATTGAAAAGAGCAAAGATAATATGTACGATCGGTCCAGCTTCGAGGGACGAAGACACTCTGAAGAAGCTTGTGGATGCGGGGATGAACGTGGCGAGGATCAATTTCTCTCACGGGAGTCATGCGGACCATCTGGAAGTAGTAAAAAGGATACGGGGAATCAGCGGTACGGTCGCTGTCATGCAGGACCTGCAGGGTCCGAAGATAAGGGTGGGCGAGCTTGATGATGGGGGTGTAGTCCTGGTCAGGGGAAGCGAGATCGTCCTGACTACGGGGGGCGACCCTGTCGAAGACGGGATGATCCCGGTGACATATACCAGCCTGCCAGACGATGTCGTTCCAGGGAACAGCATATTTTTGAACGATGGATTGATCCATCTATCGGTAAAAAGTATCAAGGACAGGAAAGTCACCTGTGATGTGGTCCATGGAGGACTGCTGACTTCAAGAAAGGGAGTCAACCTGCCCGGCGTCAAGATCAGTTCCCCGGCGCTTACAGAAAAAGACAGGGAAGATCTGGATTTCGGCCTCGATATCGGGGTGGATTATGTCGCCCTGTCATTTGTGAGAAGCCCTGATGAAGTCCTTGAAATACAGGATATTATAAATCACGCGGATTCTTCCGCTCGCGTGATCGCGAAGATCGAGAAACAGGAGGCACTCGACTGTATCGACAAGATCATAGAGGTCGCCGACGGGATAATGATCGCAAGGGGGGACCTGGGGGTGGAGATCCCGGCGGAGGAAGTGCCGATCGTCCAGAAGGAGCTTATCAATGCCTGTTTGAAAAGAGGCAAACCGGTGATCACCGCGACTCAGATGCTCGAGTCGATGGTCTCGTCTGAAAGGCCTACGAGAGCAGAGGCGAGCGATGTTGCCAACGCTGTCATAGATGGTACAGATGCCGTCATGCTGTCCGCCGAGACGGCGACGGGCAAGTTTCCGGTAAGGACAGTCAGAGTGATGTCCAGGATCATTGAAAAGGCAGAGGAGTTCAGTCTGTGCCGGCGGGAAAAGATCAGCCAGGGTGAAGTGATAACCTCAGACAAGGATATGATATTCACCGATGCTATATGTTCGGGTGTGGCTGCTGTGGCCAGAGATATCGATGCCACCGCGATCGCCGTCCTGACCCATGGAGGACATACAGCCAGATTGATATCCAGACGCAGGCCGAATGTACCTGTACTGGCACTGACAGATTTTCTGCCTGTTGTCAGGCAGATGGCTCTTGTGTGGGGAGTGAGAGGCATCTCTGTCGAATGTATTGAAGAGACCGAGGCTATCTTCGCTATTGTCAAGGATATGGTGAGGAAAGTGGGGTTCAGCGGAAAGGTAGTGGTCACTGCCGGAATCCCGACTAAAGAGAGAAGGCCGAGCAATACCATTCATGTAATTGACATTTAAGGAAAGAAACTTTACGCGCTAGGGGCGACCGTTAAATATTTTTATTATCAAGGAGCAGGGGATTATTCCCCTGTTTTTCTTTTATGACCCTGAATTTGCCGGGCAGAGCCGCCTGGCGAGGGCGCAACCCGTTTTATATAAAGGAGTTAAAAACCGTCTGGCTGAAGGGTGGGATGGGGGGCTTGTGCTGTCCCGTTATTCATAGTAAATGGCCCCTTCTGGCATGGTACTTGATGTATCGTATAACCAGTACCATTGAGCCCGCGGAAGCTCTTTCTGAATACGGGGCCTCCCCCCCCAACGTTAAGAGAATGGCTCAGGTAGGGTACTGAAAACCGAAGGGGCCATGAGCAGCAAGATTTCTTCTTTACCTTCGGGACCATAGGGACGGGCAGGACCACCCGTCCCGTTTTTTTATCCATTCCTTTTTGACATCTAAAGGATTATTATGTAGCTTGTTTCATGCTCGTCCGTTTATATATCGAGCTGTCCAGGAAAAGTGTCCGGCCGTCTGTCTGGCCGGGTAGTATTCGTAGATAGGGGCCTTATCTTACCGGAGTTGATCATGAGTGATATGAACGAGACTCGTGTTGGCAGAGAGGAGAAAAAAGGTGATCTTTCAGTTCTCCTCAAAAAGAAAGACAAAGGCGGAATCTCGATCGAGGTCGAGAGCAGCGTCGGACATATGTTCGGAGATCAGATCAGGAAGACTGTCGAAGAGACCCTCGATCGGCTTGGTGTCGCAGATGCGGATATAAAAGTAGCCGATATGGGAGCATTTGATTACGTCATCCAGGCACGCGTGGAAGCTGCCGCCAGGAGGGTGTTCGAGATATCGGGCCCCGGGGTCCTACCGGATACCGTAGTAGAATACGATGAGGCGCGCAGGGACAGGCTCCGGCGGACCAGGCTCTACATGCCGGGGAACAATCCCGACCTTATGAGGAACGGAGGGTTGTTCGGCGCTGACTGCGTTATCCTTGACCTGGAAGATTCAGTATCTCCCCGGGAGAAAGACGCCGCGCGAGTCCTGATAAGAAACACACTGATAACAATAGATTATGGAAAGGCCGAAAGGATCGTAAGGATCAACCCCATGTCGACAGAGTTCGGAGCGGACGATCTGAAGATGATAATCCCTGCCAGGCCAAATACGATCCTCATCCCGAAATGCGAGACCGCTGCCGATGTGACCGCAGTGGAAAAGATAGTCGAGGAGATTGAGAAACGTGAGAACATAGAGACCCCGACGCTGCTGATGCCATTGATCGAGACGGCGAATGGTATTCTCAACGCACGGGAGATCGGATCTTCGAGCAGTAGAGTGGTCGCGCTCTGTTTCGGCGCGGAAGACTTTACCGCGGATATCGGAGTCGCACGGACCAGAGAGGGTGGGGAGAGCCTGACGGCAAGATGTATGCTGGTGCTTGGAGCGAAAGCCTCCGGCGTCCAGGCGATCGACACGGTCTTCTCCGACATCAATGATATCGAGGGGCTGATCGAATCGACCCGCGAGGCGATGGCTCTCGGATTCGAGGGCAAGGGCGTCATCCATCCTTCGCAGATAAAGCCGATACACGAGGTGTTTTCGCCTACCCCCGAGAGAATAGAGTACGCGAAGAAAGTCGTGGCGGCGATCGAAAAAGCGAGAGCCAGTGGCAGCGGGGTGGCCACGATCGGAAGCAAGATGGTAGACGCGCCCATAGAGTTGCGGGCAAGGAAGATCCTGAAACTGGCCGAAGCGCTTGGCCTTCTGGGCGAGGACGAAAAATGATAGACACCTCCGGCCGGTACCCGGTCCGGAAGGTGGAAAAGTATACGACTATTGAAAAAGAATGGGGGTAAGGATCGTGAAGATGGTCCGCAATGCCGTTGGGAGAATGATTCCTGAGGAGATCGATGGAAAAAAGATAAAGCCTTTCATGGGTGCCCACGAGGATCACGGAGGCGGAAGAAAAGCAGCACCTCCGATCCGCGCTGTCGTCGATTACGAGAACAAGATGCTGGCTTCTCTCGACGAGGCGATCGAAGCATGCGAGATCAGGAACGGCATGACGGTCTCTTTTCATCATCATCTTAGAAATGGCGATCACGTCGTCAATATGGTAGTCGACAAACTCGCCAGAAAGGGGTTGAAGAACCTCACTCTGGCACCTTCCGCCCTCTTTCCAGTACACGAGCCCCTGGTGCAGCATGTAGAGAACGGCGTGATATCACATATCGAGGGCTCGATGAACGGGCCGGTCGGCCGCGCCTGTTCTCTCGGAAAGATGAGTAAGACATGTATCCTTCGATCGCATGGAGGCAGATACAGGGCTATTCAGGATGGTGACCTCCACGTCGACGTCGCCTTCATCGCGGCACCTGTCGCAGACTCTTTAGGAAACTGCAACGGATACGGGGGCCCCTCCGCATGCGGAGTGATGAGCTACGCTCTTGCGGACTCCCTCTACGCGGACAAGGTCGTAGTCCTGACCGACAATCTGGTACCTTTTCCGAATTATCCCTGGATAATCCGCGGCGGAAACGTCGATTATATCTGCCAGCTGGAGAATCTCGGTGATCCGGAAAAGATAGTGTCCGGGACAACGAGGATCACCAAAAGCCCGACAAGACAGCTGATAGCGGAGTATGCCGCGAGGCTGGTCAGCGATCTTGGCCTGATGGAAGAACCGGAGTTTTCCTTCCAGGCAGGAGCGGGGGGCATATCGCTCGCCTTCCTGAAGTATATGGGGGACATGCTTCGTGAAAAGGGGCTTAAAGCCTCTTTCGCCCGCGGTGGGTCGAACAAGTTCCTCGTCGATCTTCTGGAGGAGGGTCTGATAGAGTATATCCTGGACGGCCAGTGTTTCGACCAGGTCGGAGTCCGCTCTCTCGGGGAGAATCCGCGCCACATCGAAACAGACCCTTTCACCTCATATAATTATCATACGAAGGGAAACTTCGCTACGAGAGTAAAGGCCGCCGTACTCGGCGCGACCGAGATAGATGTCGATTTCAATGTGAATGTAAACACGCATTCCGATGGATGGCTTCTTCACGGTATCGGTGGGTTCGCCGATGTCTGCGACGCCTGGTGTACGATCATAACGGTGCCCCTGCACAGGGGAAGGCTGGCTACGATCGTCGACAGCGTCACGACTGTGACAGTGCCCGGTGAGACCGTCGATGTACTCGTCACAGAGCGGGGTATAGCCGTAAATCCTGCCAGGACCGATATCCTGGAACGTCTTAAAGATACGGACCTGCCTGTCGTACCAATCGAAAAACTGAGGAAGATGGCGCTGGATCTTGCCGGCGAACCGAAAAAACCGGAGTTCGAGGAGCGGATAGTCGCCCTCATAGAATACCGGGATGGCACGGTTATTGATACTGTCCGGCAATTGAAGGCATAGAGGGGCCCATCTGACTTCAGTGCAGCGCTTCGGGTCCCCAGCCCGAGCGATTTTCAAAATAATCCGTAATGCGCGGAACTACGCGCGGTTCTGTCTATAACAAGGGAGTTGTCGTGCCTGACTCCAGCGGGGCCATTTCAAAAACCCTGGCAGACCGATTGACAGGTTATGCCGTAAATACCGGCAATTTTGTGTCTGACTCTTACAGGATCCTTACCCTTTCTCTGAAAGACAGCGTTACACTTGAAGCCAGATCGGCGAAGGATGTCCTGAATAAAAATGGCAGCCTCTCATATATCACCAGGAAGACGAGTCGTTCCGCCGCTATGACCGAGATCTTTTTCGGAGACCCGGACAAGAGACAGTCCGGGATCATGGAAGCAGCTTGTGAATATATTGAGCGGCGCATCGACGGGGGTATGGAGCTTCTTTACTTGGACAAGCTGATGGGCCTTCATCCGGACCACTCACATTATTGCAGGACCATTATCACCCCGGAATTTGCCAGGATGCTTGTGATGTGGGACAGGCTGATATTCGACGTTCCAGAGGAGAGGTTGGGTGGTGGGCCGGACCAGGTACAGGTCATGATCCCTGAATGGGCGGAATACGCAAGGCTGAACGGATTGCCGGAGGTGGCTATCCTGGTGGATGCAGTGAATAATGTGACCTTTGCTCTCGGAAGCGATTATTTCGGCGAGATCAAGAAAGGTCATCTCCGCATGGCGATGTACCGTGAAAAACTGAAATACAGGGATGGTTCCGGTGGTGGCCTGGGAGTGCATGCCGGTGGAAAAGTGATCAGGGCGAAGGATTCAGCGAGCGGAAGGCTGGAGGAAAAGGGAGCACTTTTTTTTGGACTGAGCGGCACTGGAAAGACGACGCTCTCTGTCCATCACTTCTGGCTCGATCCCGAGCAGGGCGAGTCCGTAATAATCAGGCAGGACGATTTTTTTGTGCTGGCCGCCGACTCTGCGGCCTTCGGGACCGAAGACAATGCCTATATAAAGACTGAAGGGCTGGAGCCGAAAAGCCAGCAGCTGCTTTTTGAGGGCGCGATGAGTCCACACTCGATACTGGAGAATGTGTATGTCGACCCAGAGACGCTCGAACCCGATTTCTTCAGGTTCGACCACCCCTGGACTCCCGGGGGAATGTGCTATAACGGCCGGGGAATAGTCATAAGAAAAGAACTCGATTTCACAGATGACAGGGTCGATCTTGACAGGGTAGATATGATCTTTTTTATCACGCGAAGGGAAACGGTCATTCCCCCTGTCATGCGCCTCAGCACGGAGCAGGCTGCCGCAGCCTTTATGCTCGGAGAGTCTATCCTGACCTCCGCGGCGGATCCGACGAAGGCGGGCCAGTCGGTTCTCGAAGTGGGGACCAATCCGTTCATCGTAGGCTCGGGAGGAGAGGAAGGGAATATCTTCTACAGTATTCTTAAAAATAATCCTCATATCAGGTGTTATCTTTTCAATACCGGTGGGTTTGGAGGAAGGAACGTGGATGCCGGCTCGGAAAACCTCGCTGGTGAAGGTGTGATGGAAGTGTTGAAAAGTTACCTTGCGGGGCAATGGCAGGAGGGAAAGGGATGTCTCGTCCGGCGGAAACTGATGGACGGGGCCGAGGAGGAATTCAAAGTGGAGCGAGTCCGCCTGGAACTCGATGGGGACGGCAGGCGGTACAGGTCGCGTGGGGAGATCCAGACGGTCGTAGACATGGTTGAGGCCGGGGAAATCGACGCGAAGGATTTCCAGCTGGTCAGAGTCGAAGTACTGGCTGGCCAGAAAGTAAAGATACAGGATTCATCAGCCTTTATCAGAGAGATCGCCAGGGGGACGGTGGAGTGGGCGAAAGAAGATTACTGGGGATACGATGTTCCCACGTCGATGCCTGGTATGGATCTTTCGCGGTTCGATGAAAAGAGATACTACACAGAATCAGAGATCAAAGAGTTGAAGGACAGGATCAGGGCCGAAAGGATCGAGTGGCTGCATTCGTTCGATGACCTCGATCCTGAGATCAGGGATATTTTCGGGTAATCCGAAACCAGCCAATAGCTTACGGACGCAAAGCCGGAATCGAATCTTTATTCTCCAAAAGCACTCACTTGACAGATGAGAGATCTGGTGTATACTCGACGGACTACAGATATTGGAGGCATCAATGAGATTCTTACGGGGAAATTCGATTCGGTTCATAGTCTTCCCGGTACTCCTTGCCATCTCATTCGTCCTTCTTCCGCTGAGATCACATGCCCGCGACGAAAGCCTGATCAAGATCGAAGTACAGGCCATGTATGATACCGGGCAGTTCGGGGAGCCGGGGCACGACCCGTTCCTCAGCAGATTTCAGCCGGGGGGACAGGGATCAAATGGAGACCGCGAAGGGGGATCCCTTACCGACCCTGACTCCGGACAAAACGGAGAAGGGCAGGGAGGCCCACCTCTCTCGGAATGGGATATTGAGACTATTATCCGGACCCTGGGCAAGAGCCTGGTCGGAACAATCAATCAGCTGTTCTGATCTCTTGTCCGTGTGTGAGAAATAGTGCCATTAACCAGACCGGGTGGTATCCGCCAGGAATCTGACGCGGAGGACCATGCCGGAGAGCCGACCAGATATGGTTGAAGTAGATAAACTGATTCGCAGGATCGAATCTTATGTGGACAGCAAGGATTACAGGTCTGCCCTGTCGACTCTTGACCGTTCGGACTGGCTGGACCTTGCCGAGATCCCTTCGGCCGGGCACAGGGAACTGTCGCTTCTTCTCGCCAGGACACTTTATAACTCGTATGAACATGACAGAGCCTCTTCGGTCCTCGACACCCTGCTCGATCTCTATCCCGATATCCGGGCAGAAAAAGACTTTATTTTCCTCAAGTCTCAGATATTGATCAAGACCGGAGACCCTTCCGGAGCCGAGAGACTGCTTCGCGCGTCTCTGGATGATGAACATAGCCGGGAAGACGAATTTTTCCTGAGATTCTGCCTGGGCAAGGCCTGTTTCTGGAAAGGGGACTATCTCAGCGCGAATCTTCTCCTGGAGGCCTGCAGACAGTATTATCTCTCTTCCGATGACAGGTTCATGCTGGGTAATGTCCAGTATATGCTGGGCTATACGTCCTTTCAGAGGTCTTTCTTCGAACAGGCCGAGGAATACTATAATAACGCGACCGACTGTTTCAATATCACCGGCGATGGGAAGCAGCTTGCGGCGACCTGTCATATGATGGGTATCCTTTTGTACCGGACCGGAAAATACAGAGAGGCTGAAGAACTTCTCATCAGGTCGGGCAAGTCATTCGAGACTCTCGGAGATTCCATCGGAGTAGCCGAATCCTGGATAGCCAGGGCCCGGGTGAACATGTATCTCGGAAAGTACAAAGATGCCGAGCGGCTGTTGGACAGGGCATACAGGAGGGCCAGAGAGTCGGGATACAGGAGAGGTGAGGCGCTTGCCGCCGAATTCCTCGGAGAGACGGCGCTTAAGAGAGGCGATCATCTGAGGGCAGGGAGATTTCTTGTCAAAGCAGAAAGACTTGCTCTGGAAATAGCTCCTTCCGGGGATATAGCGGCCGAAGTGTACAGAAGACTTGGAGACCTCAACGTAGCCTGCGGAGACTTCGACGAAGCGAAGACTGTCCTGGAGAAGAGTATGAGGCTGACGACAAGCCTCCATGATGACTATGAGCTGGGTTGTGTCCTGCGGGCATTCGGTCGTCTCGAAGCCGCGATGGGACATTATGAGCTTTCAATGTCGTATTTTAACGAAGGTATATCGATTCTGCGCATGATCAAGGAATCGTTCGAGCTGGCGAACACATGCGTGTCGGCCGCGGAGGCTCTCACGGGATGGGCCAGGAAGGCCGACGGCGAAGGATCTGACAATAAAAGATTATTCTCTGAAGCGAGGACTTATGCCATGGAGGCGGCTCACCTCTACCAGTCGATAGGACTGGAGGACGAGGTGTCCAGATGCGACAAGCTGACCGGGAAGCTGTTGAATGAATCCTGGCAGGAAGAGGATCTCTCGGGCTTTACAAGGTTGAAGTTCGATGACGAATGGCTTTGTGAGGGCTCTGCGGTCGCCAGGTCGGCTCAGATGCGCCACGTCGTGGCGAGGGCGGTCTCGCTCGCGTCCAGCACGATCCCGGTCCTGATCACGGGAGAGACGGGAACTGGCAAGGAAGTCATCGCCAGGCTCCTTCACCGGTGCAGCGACAGGGCTGACGGACCCTTTATCGCTATCAACTGCGCCTCTATAACAGAGAGTGTATTTGAAAGCGAGCTGTTCGGTCACCGAAAAGGCGCGTTCACCGGGGCCGACAGGGACAGGATGGGGATCATAGAGAGAGCCTCGGGAGGAACTCTTTTTCTCGACGAGATCTCTGAACTTTCAGTCTCACAGCAGGCGAAGCTTCTGAGATTCTTCCAGGAGCAAAAGATAAGAAGAGTAGGTGAATCGAAAGAACGACAGGTCAATATCAGGCTTGTCTCGGCATCGAACCAGAATCTCGAATCTCTGTTGAAAAACGGCGGGCTCAGGAAGGATTTTTACTACAGGGTGCTTACGGCGTCGATAGAGCTTGAACCGCTGAGAAGAAGGAAAGAAGATATAGAGGCGTTGTTCTCCTGGTACATGAGACAGTCGGGATGCGATCCCCTCGTCGAGAACGGGCTTGTGGAGCTTCTCAAGGTCTACCACTGGCCGGGGAATGTAAGGCAGTTGATAAGTGTCGTCAAGATACTGGCCATAATAGGTAAAAGCACGGGACGGATCGGAAGAAACGACCTGCCCGTGAATATCAGGAGCCACTACATCGGTGGGCTCGACAGCAGGACGACTGAGAATGGCAGTCCGCTGAAGACGAAGGAGATCCCTTCGATAGGACTTGTGAGGGATCCGCTGGAGATCCGGAGTCTCGTAATATCGAGTCTCGTAAAGACGAACGGGAACAAGTCAGCCGCCGCCAGGGAACTCGGTGTTTCGAGAAGCACCTTCTACAGGGTGCTGAAGGACATGGATATTTATTAGATTTCTGTTATATTCAATTTGTGATCTGGTTGTTTATTAATCCCGCCCCTGATATGTGAGGTCGATATGTATCGTTCTGTATTCACCTGTGTGCTGTTGTGTCTGACCGTGTCAATCCTGTCGGTGACTGCTGTCGGCGAAGACGTAGCGGACGTCGAGAACGAGCTTGAAGCGCTGAGGCAGATCATAGCGGAAAAGGGGTACAGCTTTACAGTCGGGCGGACTCCCCTTACGGGACTCTCGAAAGAACAGCTGGCGCAAAGGACCGGTTTTATCCCGCCTTCGAAGGAGGAATGGGGTTCGCTGCCGCGGTTCGTGCCAGGCGCGCTCAGCTATCCCGGGGCAGATATCAGCGATCCGGTCTTCGACTGGAGGACTCTTGGCAATGTGACCGGAGTGAGGAACCAGGGCGCCTGTGGTTCGTGCTGGGCCTTCGCCGCGATAGCTCAGCTGGAGGGACATATTGCCATCTATGACAACATGATGATGGATCTTTCCGAGCAGCATATAATCGATTGTAACGAGGACGAGAAAAACTGTGACGGCGGCAACGCCTATGCTGCTTATAAGCTCCTGCTTTCTTTCGGCTCCGTGACAGAGGACTGTATTCCATATACCCAGTCGGACGAAGGAGAGTGCGGGCAGGCCTTCTGCACTTCTGTCGCGGTCATTGCGGATTATCCAGATGTGGAAGACTTCAATGTCACAGCGATCAAGACGGCGCTTCTGAGCGGACCTGTCTATACGGCGATCAGGACGAGCGCTTTATTTAATAGCTACATCGAAGGATGTTTCGATTATAACGACACTAACAATTACCCGGATCATGCCGTGCTGATAGTCGGATGGGACGACACGGCCTGCGATGAAGGGGGAGCCTGGATCGTTAAGAACAGCTGGGGGGAGGGCTGGGGCGAGGATGGATTTATGCATATCAAGTACGGTGTAAGTTACATAGGGATGTACGTTTCACAGATCCTGTATTCGCCTTTCGTAAGCCTGACCTCTCCAAACGGAGGGCAGACGATCTATGGGGATACGGAGTACAGGATCCAGTGGAGCAATCCCGGGATCGAACCGGACTCCGTCTCGCTTGCGTACAGCATCGGCGGTGCTGCCGGGCCATTCGACAACCCGATAGTCTCCGGGCTGACAGGAGTCGAGACTTACCTGTGGACCGTTCCCGAGATAACGAGCGAATCGGTCATGGTGAGGGTAACGGCCTGGCTGGACGGCGATATCAGGGCGTATGACCTCAGCGACGAAGTATTCGAGATCGCAGCATTTTCAAATACTGCCTCATCCTATCCCAATCCGTTCCAGGAAAAGATCAGCATCCTGTACGAGGTAGATTCTCCGGGGCGTGTAAAGATCACGATATTCGATGTGAGGGGTGGAGTGGTGAAAGTCGTGGAAGAGATCGACCGGGATACGGGCAATTATGTGGCGGAATGGGATGGAACGGAAGCTGACGGCGCTCCGGCAAATCCAGGTGTCTATTTCTATCTTCTCGATGCGCCGGGAACGACACGGTCAGAGAAGATCATCCTGTTGCGTTAGCCCGATCTGGTCCCGTCTCCATGGGCGACACCTTTTCTCCGATGGCCGCGGCCTGCAGAACGGCACCGTCCCTAGAACAGGCTGCTGAATCCTATCGTCCAGCGCATGTCCCAGTTCTCCGTCTCTCCGCTGATCTCCGGATGACTCAGATAGAAGGGGAATTCGGCCGTGATGTTCCAGATCTTTATGCCGATTCCGGCATCCTGAAGCACATAGTCAAAAGCGTTTTCTCCAAGTCTTTCTCCGACTTCATCCGGAAGAGCTTCGAGTGGGTCTTCGCCGAGAGCCTTGCCGTAATCGTAGAAGAGGTACAGCTCGGGACGCAGTGCATTCGAGAGCTTTTTCCCCAGGGGGAGGAAGGGCAGCTTCAGCTCGATATTCGACGATACGATAGACTTGAAACTGAAGTCTCCGTCGAAATATCCGCGAAGATTGGCATCTCCCGCTACATGAAAATTGTTGTAGTAGTCTTCCGGGAAAGCGCCCTTGCTTCTCAGCCAGAAGAAGTCCTCTTTGTCGACCGGACCGGCTCCTGCCAGGTTGAACATCTCCTGAAGAGGGGGGTCCATGGTGGCCCTGCCGAAGAACAGTCTCATCCTCGGCTCGATGGGCAGGGGCCAGAATCTGGAGGGCCATATTCTGGCGTTGAACGTCAATTTTTCATAACTGAAGTCACTGCCGTAGAACGACCGTTCGAGTCCGAGAAAGAAAGAGGTGTTGAATACGTCGGTCTTCGGGTAAGAGGCGATGAACAGGGACGATTTGATGTTCGGGCCTTCCTCATACATGCCGGGATATACATAGTCGGGGTCTGTGAGTTCCTGATAGCCGAGCTTGAGAGTGTAATGTTTGGTAAGAGGCTCGGAAAGGTGTTTGCGCCTCGTCTTGAAGATCGAAAGACTAGCCCCCTGCCTGCCTTCCCTGTAATATCCGTCGATTTTCCAGTCGGCTTCCCTGCCGAAATAGGTCAGAGGGTTTTCGAAAGAACCATAGACATCAAACTCTCCACTTTCGAATCCGTAGAGTCCCTGGAGCGTGAAATTTTTATAGATACCGTCATAGCTGCCCTTCAGGCACAGCCCGGCTTTGCCCCCGTCGATATCGTTATAAAATCCGAGGGGACTCACCCTGAACTGATAGGCGTCAGATGGATAATAATCGCTCGGAAGAAGTTCGAACATAAGCTCGCGTTTCCTGGGCGCGAAGTTATCAAGGAGATAGATGTCGAGGATCTCGTTGTCCGGGTTGATAGCGACAGAGACAGGTTCTATCGGGAATGTGAAGGTGTTTTCGTATTCGCGCGGCATGCCGTCGACCCTCTCCGTGACCGTGTTACCGTTCTTCAGCCGGAAGGCCAGGGTAAGGGGCATCATCATCTCACTCTTCCGCTTCACCTTGACATCGGCGGTGAATCCGTCGGCAGATTCGGATACTTTGAAGCGATCCACCCTGTAATCGCAATTTTTTGTGGAATGGAGCCATTGAATAAAGAACTCCCCGAGGTCCTGCCCCGATATCTCTTCGCATACATCGAGGAAAGCGTCTTCGTCGACATGTTTGAATTTCCATTTTTCGAGGTATGTATGCATTATTCTGCGGAAATCAGCGTCTCCCACATGATAACGCAGTGCTCTCATGAAAAGCGCGCCTTTCGTGTAGACCATCGTCCGCCCACAGTTATTAAACTCATGATAGGGCGTGGCGACACGCTCGGCGAATCCTGTACGGTGATAGTAGATGACCTGTCTTGAAAGCCTGTCCCAGATCTTGCGAGGTTTAAAGGACGACAGGAATGATTGCTCTTTCTCGTCACCATATGGCCCGAATTCGGTCTCTCTGCGGAGGTATGTCTGATAGGTCGTCATACCCTCGTCCATCCAGGCCTCTTCGCGTTCGTCGTTGGCCAGCATCCCATAGAACCAGTTGTGGCCTATCTCGTGAAGCATGAGGTCTTCATCGGCGGAGCCGTTCATGACCAGCATAGGATATTCCATCCCGCCACCGCTGTGTACATCGACGATGCTGATCTGTGGATATCCGTACGGGCCGGCGAAGTCTTCCATCCACTTCATACAGCGGACTCCCCTGGCGAGAGCGGAATCGGCCCAGGAGGAGTTCCATTTCCGGTAAAAGGACCGGATTTCGTACCCGTTGTATTCGGCCTTTTCCAGGGCGAATTCGGGGTCGGCGCACCAGGCGAAATCGTGAACGTTTTCAGCTCTGAACTTCACTGTCTTTTCGTGTCCGTATGTATCGGAGGCATCAGCTGTTCCGGCCTGCCCGCCGGTTTCCTGAGCTTTTTCCCCCGCAGCGGCCAAAGCCTTTTCCCATCCGGCGTCTCCTGAGACGAGAATGCCTGTGGATGCGATGACAAATTCATCGGGGATCGTGATCTCGACATCGAAATCGCCGAATTCACCGTAGAACTCACCTTTTCTGAACTGGTCGGCGTGCCAGCCGTTTTTATCGTATACGACCATCTTGGGGTACCACTGGCCCAGGGCGTAGTGGTCTCCAAGGAAGCCGGATCTGCCAAGTTTCTTTCTCACCAGCTCGGAGAAATGTACCTCGATCGATACTGTCCTGCCAGGAACGAGGGGTCTTGGGAATGTCGCGCTCAGGATCGTCCCGTCAACATCGAACGAGAGACTGTCCCCGTTGACTGTAAGGCTGGTTATATCTATCCAGCCGCGTGCCGAACCGGTCAGGCCGACAAGGATGGTCCAGACCCCGGGAAGGTGATCTTCGATAAGGGGGGAGGCCTTTTCCCGGTAGGCGTTCGGGTAGAGGTGCAGGTAGAAGGCATCCAGTGTGTCCGGGGAATTATTGGTGTAACTTATGATATTCGATCCGGTCAGCATGTGTGTCTCGGGGTTCAGCGTGCACATGATCGAATTATCGGCCTTCTGTTGCCAGTAGGGATCTATGAGGTCCGGGATCTGCGTGGATTGTGCAGCTACCGTGGTTCCGTTCAGGGCGGTCTCGATGACCCCCGAAGAAACTTTTTCCGGCGATGCCAGGATCCCGGCGGCCAGAAAGGCTGTTATAGCCATCAAATGGATATATCTGGATATAAAGCTATTTCTCATCTCGTCATTCATCCCTTCCAGGAAAGTCCTTCCGATACCCGGGTCCTATTCAACCAGCTGAAGTTAGCACAGTGATGCGGTCCAATCAAGCGGAATGGACCGTTGGCGGATCAGTCAATTGCCGGACGATATCCCCGGCCTGAACAATGGGGTACCCTATTTACTCCTATTCCCACCGGAGTGGACCATTTTGCTTGTAAGACAGGAAATCGCCTGATAATATTCTTCTTTACGCTGGTATCCATATTCGGCCCGGCGATAATCAAGAGAACATGGCAAGGTATTCCTGGAAGGAGGAAGGATGCTCAGAAAAGGAAGGAGTCTTTTCCTGTCGGCCCTGGTGATTTCGTTCACCATTCTGCTGGTTCAGCCAGCTGGTCAGTGCCAGACGCTGGAGGAAAAGGTCAATGAGTTCGAACTCGATAACGGGATGAAATTCCTGGTCGTCGAGAGGCATGAAGCCCCAGTGGCGTTCTGCGCGATAGTATTCAATGTGGGGTCTGCCAATGAATGGCCCAATGTGACGGGGATATCTCATCTTCTCGAACACATGATGTTCAAAGGTACGAAGATGTTGGGAACGAGCGACTACAAGAAAGAGATCCCCTACATAGAAAAGACCGACGAGCTTGGCGAGATGACTATAGAACTTCGCAAGGAGCTGGGGGAATGGCGCTTCGAAGCGTTCAAGGAATTCCGCGAGACCATCATCGCCGGCTTTACCGAAGAGGAGACAGAGAAAGCCGGGACAAACAAATATACACAGAACCTTATTCTCGTAGAGAAGATCCGGGCGATGGAAAGCCTTCCCGAAGAGCTTACATCGAGAAAGTACCTTCTTGAGAAAGACGGCGTCGATTATCTCGAGAAGTATCTGGAATACGAGCAGACATGGGGAGAGATCGTAAGGCTGACGGACGAACAGCGCACCCGGTTCGTTGTGAACAACGAACTGTGGGAGACATATATGAACAACGGGTCCCGCATGCTCAACGCGGGAACGTCCTATGATTTCACCGTCTATTTCGTCTATCTGCCCACCAACAGGCTCGAACTCTGGATGACGATGGAATCAGACCGTATGGATTCTGCCATTTTCAGGGAGTTCTGGATCGAAAGGGACGTCGTCATGGAAGAGCGGCGGCTGGCCGACAACGATCCCGACGATGTGCTCGACGAAGCATTCAACTCGGTGGCGTTCACCGCCTGTCCCTACAAGTGGCCCGTTCTTGGCTGGATGAGCGATCTGCAGACGATCGACAGAAAGGAACTCGCCGAATATCACAAGACCTTCTATGCTCCGAATAACGCGACTGCGGTCATAGTGGGTGATGTGGATGTAAAGACTGTCAGGAAGATGGCAAAGAAATATTTCGAGTCGATTTCTGACCAGGAACCACCTCCTCCGCTGGAGACGAGAGAACCGAAGCAGCAGGGCGAAAGACGTCTCGTGATCGAACATGATGCGAATCCGAAATTGATGGTCGGTTATCACAAGCCTATTCATCCCGACCCGGAATCGGTCGTATTCGACGTCATGACCAGCGTGCTGGCCGGTGGCCGGACTTCGAGGCTGTATAAGTCGATATTCGAGGATAAGAAACTCACGGCTGAGCCGGTGAGAGTCTATACGGGTCCAGGCGAGAGATACGACAACCTCCTGATGTTCACCGCCGAGCCCAGGCATCCTCACACGCTCGAGGAAGTCGAGGCCGCGATCTACGAAGAGATTGAAAAGCTCAAGACAGAGCCGGTGACCGATAGAGAGCTGCAGAGGATACTCAACCAGCTCGACTCACAGATGGTCCAGCAGCTCGGATCGAATCTCGGCATCGCGTTCACCGTGCTTATGGGCGAGATCTTCCGTGGCGACTGGCACGCGATGTTCCGGCAGTACGATATGACGAAGGAAGTCACGGCTGAGGACGTGATGAAGGTAGCTGAAAAATATCTGATAGAGAGCAACAGGACTGTTGGCTGGAGAGTGAAGATCGAAAAAGAAGAAGGCGAAGAAGGGGGAGAAGCGGGAGATGAAGTCGATCAGCAGGCTCTAAGGGCATGGGTCATGTCCCTGCCACCAGATGAACAGGCGGAGGTCATACAGAAATTCCAGAGCATGAGGTCGGAAGCCGAAGCGATGGAATATATGAAAGAACTATGGGAACGCGTAAAAGCGTCCGGCGCGGTAAAGGAATAAGACCGGAAAGGAAAGATGACGATGAAAAGAAAGATCCTCATTATAGTCCTGGTGGCAGTCCTTGCCGGCATGCTTGCGACGCCGTTGACGGCAGGAAGAAAGCATCCGAGCAAGCTCAAGTATCCCGACCTCGAAGTCCAGGTTCCCGAGGTCATGGATATTTCCTTTCCCAACGGGATGAAAGGTTTCATGATCGAGGACCACGAGATCCCCGCGGTGAATATTGTGATCCTTTTCAAGACCTATTTTCCCGAGAAGGAAAAATACGGATTGAACGAATTGGCCCGCTGGGTCATGCGTAACGGGGGCAGCGAGAGCTGGCCGGCCGACAAGCTGAACGACGAGCTCGAATTTCTGCCGGCGCAGGTCGAGTTTTTCGGAGGAGATCTCAGCACGAGCGTTTTTATCAACTGCATGAAGAAAGATCTGGAAAACGTTCTGGGCATACTCGCCGATGTGGTTACCAATCCCTCCTTCCCGGAGGAAAAGGTACAGAAGAAGAAAGACGATATGCTCGAGGACATACGAAGAAAGAACGACCAGCCGAGAAACATCGTCAACAGGGAGTTCAATAAACTGTTGTACGGTGACCACCCCTACAGCTGGGAGACGGAAGAGGCGTCGATATCGTCAGTGACCAGAGACGACCTCGTAGCTTTTCATCGCGCCTGGTTCGTTCCGAACAATGCCCTGATCGGTATCAGTGGAGATGTCACCAAGCCTGAGATCGAAAAACTGATAAGCGAGGCGTTTACCGGATGGGAGCAGGGCGAAGTGAATATCCCGCAGGTTCCGGATGTGGGTGGCAGTCCCGATCCGACCGTGAACTATATCTACAAGGATATCAGTCAGGCATATATAAACCTGGGACATCTCGGAATCAACTCGAACAATCCTGACAAGTGCGCGGTCACGATCATGAACTTTATCCTCGGCGGCGGATCGTTTACGTCCTGGATAACGACGGAGGTCCGCGAGAAGAGGGGCCTTGCCTACTCTGCCAGGTCGAGATACAGTTCCGATCCTTTCGCGGTCGGAGTCTTCAGCGCATTCGCCCAGACTTCGGCGGGCGAGTACAGCAGGGCGCTTCAGGTGATCCTGGACCAGATCGAGAGGATGAAGACGGACGGTCCTACGGAAGAGGAACTCAGAAAAGCTGTCGATTCGTTCCTCAACAGTCAGGTCTTCGACTATGATTCGAAGGCTGGAATGGTGCGTAGATTGATCGACCTGCAGTTCCAGGGAAGATCGCTTAATACTCCTGAAGAAGATATGGCCAAATATGCTGCGCTGACTGTCGAGGATATAAAGGCCGCGGCTCTCAAATATCTCGACATGGACATGCTGACTATCCTCGTCGTAGGTGACAAGGAACAGTTCGACCGTCCCCTTTCCGAGTTCGGAGAGGTCAAGGAGATAGAACTGAAGTAGAATAAGCTGCAATTGTCCGGCTGGCTTCCGGGCAGGCAGAGAATCGGATGATTTTCGGAAGGACCGGGGCCCGGCCCCGGTCCACCGGAACGGAGAGAACAGGTTTTGGACGAAATTACTGCGATAATCCTTGGTGGAGGCAGAGGGACGAGGCTGTATCCGCTCACGAGGAGCCGGTCGAAACCGGCTGTACCGCTTGCGGGGAATTACAGGTTGATAGATGTTCCTGTGAGCAACTGCATAAACTCGGAGATAGAGCGGATATACGTTCTGACCCAATTCAACTCGGCCTCGCTTAACCAGCATATTTCCAGGACCTACCGTTTCGATACGTTCAGCAGCGGTTTCGTCGAGATCCTGGCAGCCGAGCAGACGCTGATCTCGACCGGCTGGTTTCAGGGCACAGCAGACGCGGTGAGACAGGCCCTTCCGCATCTCAGCGGGGGTCCCTCCAGAGATGTCCTCATCCTGTCGGGCGACCATCTTTACAGGATGGATTACCGGCAGTTCGCCAGGGCTCACAGGGAGAGAGATGCCGATATAAGTATCGCCGTAAGGCCGGTCAGTGCTTCGAGGGCACCTGAGTTCGGCATACTCAAGGCTGATAACGATGGCTGGATCACTGAGTTCAGAGAGAAGCCACGGGGCTCGAACCTGCTCAGGATGAAGACAGACATGAGGGGCCTCGGGTTGAGTGCGGCAGAGTCCAGACAGAGACCGTATCTCGGGTCGATGGGAATCTATCTTTTCAAACTGGACGTACTGAAAAAAGTACTGCAGGATAATCCCGATGTAATCGATTTTGCCAGACAGGTCATCCCGCAGGCTCTCGATGAAGGAAAGGTGGGAGCTTATCTCTACAACGGGTACTGGGAGGATATCGGGACGATCAAATCGTTTTACAATGCTCACATGGATCTCATCTCCATCGAGCCGAAATTCAACCTTTTCGACGCGAGATTTCCTCTGTATACCCATCCCAGATTTCTTCCCGGATCGAAAGTCAACCGGGGCGACGTCTCCCGTTCTATCCTGAATGCGGGGTGTATAATCGACCGGGCTGTAATAAAAAAATCGATAATCGGTCTGCGCTCGGTAATAGGATCAGGGGCGACCATCGAGAGTTCGCTGATCATGGGCGCGGATGAGTACGATCCTCCCGGAACACCCTCAAAGAACAAGCCCGGTATGGGGATCGGCCCAGGCACTTTCATCCGCAGGGCGATAATCGACACGAATGTAAGGATTGGGCGGAAAGTCGTTCTCAGGAACATAAAGAAATATCGCAACTACGACGATCCGGACAGGAAGATATATGTAAGAAACGGGATCATCGTCATTCCAAAGGGGACCGTCATAAAGGACGGGACGAAGTTCTAGCCGAAATCCGTGATCAGCCAAAAAATATTTCGATATCGGCAGCCTGTTGTTGAACAAACCCCTGGCGTGAGAAAATTGTTTGAAAAATTTGGCGCATTAAGGGCACTAATCGGTAATATTGCGAACCATCCACAAGACCAATCAAAAACCACTCACGAACTTTTCACAAAACTATTTATGGACTTCATGACCGATCATAAAACTTTTCGCAAAACATTCATGGACTACTCACGAAACTTTCCCCGAATCATTCAAAAACCACTCACGAACTTTTCACAATACTTCCAAGGACTTTTCATCAAAGCATCCACAAATCTTTTTGCAAAAATTTCATAATATTCCACATTCTTCCTTGACATGGTTTTTGCTGTGTTTCGGCGTTCGTTCAGTGCTGGCGCGGATATTCGGTGCATGATGGCCCTCTTGTCTTTGCTGCCGCGCTATCTTGTGCTTCGTGTCTTTTGTCATCTCAGCCTGCCT
>JAHOYU010000079.1 GCA_019038625.1 Candidatus Latescibacterota bacterium
CACGAGGTCATGCATGACCGGACATATCTCGCGCAGTGTCTTGCCGACGATGAGCGGTTGCCAGATTGAGTTGCCGGCCAGCTCCAAGTGGGCTATCGTGAACTCGATCAGGTCCTGTCCGCTGAACACGTCGTTCGGGTGTGCCATGACCGCGGTGAACGGATGGTTCTCGATCGGCTCGCCTTTCTTGTCCAGCATAATCCACGGTATCGCGGACGCCGCCTGGATGATTGTCCGGACGGACCGGTAGACGTAGACGCTGATTTTATAGCCTTCCCGGGTCGCCTTCCGGACCGTCATGTTGGAATAGATGGCGATGTCGGCCGGATGCGTGGCGATTACCTGGAACGGCGCAGCCGTCGTGGTGGCTTTCTTCGGTAGCAAAGCCAGGGCTGCTCGGGCGCGTATGTTCTCAAACATGTATCACCTCGGCTTGATCGGATTGATTTTCATAATGACAGACTCCGTTGTTGTCCACCCACCAGTACCAGGCGTAGTTCTGGATCATCGGGGTACCGCAGTACCGGCAATAGTAATTCCCACCGGTGTCCTGCACCCAGTCGTGGAAGCAGTACTCAGGCCAGACCGCCGTCTGCGGGTAGCTGGGTATGCCGTTGAATACTCCCATCACTTCCTCAAAACACCCACAGCACTATACCCGCTATTGCGAAACCAAGGGCGAGCAATCCTGCGACAACGATGATGTTAATCGCCAAGGCTATCCGCTCGTACATCAGTTCCTCCAAACCTTCGGAGCCGGCAGCTCTGGGAGCCGGCCAGTGGCTATCGCTTCCCCGAACGTAATCCAGCGGCACTTGACTGTGACACCAAACAGTTCGGCGATGGCACTGAGCTCCTCAACATACTTGAGTGCCACCTCGTCTGGTAATCTACCTTTGACGGTCAGGACGTCAAAGGTTTCCTTCTGCTCCCGAGTCAATTTGTCTTTGCTTATCATCCGAATATCACCTTTATTCCACATCCAAGTGCAATACCTACCAACACAACTGTAAGCAAAACCGTAAGGACGTCAGGCCATATCCGGCTCGCTCCCATAACGTCTTGTGTTGCTTCAAGCGGGTCTTCCGTTTTCATCTGACCACGGGCTCCTTATCTTCGCGTACACTTAAACTTGCTATCCCGTTTCGCAGTCTTGCCTTTCGAAGCCATATGACTACGCCTAGGGAGTTTCTTCTTCTTCATCCTACCATGAACTCCTTGCCTTGTATCCCTCTCATAAATGACAGGGCTTGGGTCGTGCTATCTACCTGGTCGTCATGTTCAGCATTTGGGAAAGCAGATAATTCCTCTATATAATCAAACTGCCAAGGGGCAGATTTGGGAATGAATACGCGCCCCGCCTCAATCGTTGGAGTCACAGCGTTTGCCCTTGCCACTTTATTACTATCAACCTTAACCGGTAATACTGGTATTTTGGTTTCGCGCTCAAGCTCCTGAATCAACGACTGGCCACTTGCCTTATCCTCAACTATCACGGCAGTCGGTTTGTCCCGTTCAAAAAGTGCTATGACAGTGCGTTTCAACTCCGGGAACTCTACCTTCCCCCGCCACACATCCAGTAGGTAGTATCCGGTCTGTGTCTCTCCCCATACTGTGCAAACAGAGTAATCGTTCTGTTGCTTATCCTTAAATGCCGTATCCCAGGAATGTATAATACGGATGAATTCAGGGCGCTCTTTATAATATTGCCACCAATCTCTCTTGATTATCTGCCCCTCTGCTATTGTGGGATTTCCCTGATAGAGAGATTCAAACGCCCTGCCCCCTATTGACGACCTGATTTTTTCCAGCTCTTCGAGGGGGTATCGTTCCGGCCACAACGCTTTACCGTCCTTGATAGCCGGGAAATGCAATACCGTCCACTGGTCGGATGCGGGGTCTTCGCGGGCTTGCTTGAGCAACCTTCCGACAAGGTCGTCCATGTGCCAGCGGGTCATGACGATTATTATAGCTGCGTCCGGCTCAGCGCGTGTCCTGAATACTGTGGTGTACCAGTCCCAGACCTTGTTTCGTATCGTCTGGCTGGAGGCTTCTTCCTCGTCTTTCACCGGATCGTCGATTATGCCGAGGTTAAAGCCTCTACCCGTCAAGCCACCACCGATGCCAACCGCGTAATATGAACCACCCTGTACGGTTCCCCATTCGTGAGCCGCCTGTCTCTCCGGGACGATTGTTTCTTGTCCGGCCCTTTCCGGTCTGTAGTGAACTTGAGGGAACAGGGTGGTCATTTGAGGTGAGACGAACACGTCCCTGGCTTTCCTGGAATGGGTCAGCGCTATCGATTCAGCGTATCCAGCCTGAACGATATAATCAATGGGGTGTCTTCCCAGATACCAGCAGGGGAATCTTAATGATATCTTCTCGCTCTTCCCGTGTCTCGGTGGTTCTATAACAATGAGCCGCTTGAGTTCTCCCCGTTCGACAGCTTCTAAAGCTACGTCAAGGTCGTTCAAATGTTCAGCGACTTCATATGTCGGCATCGTATACTGACAGAACGCGAGCAAGTTCCTACGGGCTTGGCGTCTCCTTAGAAGTTCCTCCGCTGCCTCTGCTTTTGATAATTTCGGTAAGCTGCTCGTCTGATAGGTCATGTTCTACCTTTATGGGTCCACCGCCAGCGCCAGCCAGATGGATGTTACGGCGATCCGCCCACCGCTTCGGGTCCCGGTTATATAGATAGACTTGAATGGCTGTGACGTTGCCAGAGTTGGCTGCTTCAAATAATGCGTTCTCCACTTTAGCGACGGCATCGGCCTCGGCATAGGACACGGCCTCGGCGAATTTCTTGTCAGCCTTCACACAGTCACTGATGGTGGACCTATGGACTCCCACCAGGGTCGCTGCGTACCCGCGCTGGTGACCTTCACTGAGATGTTTGAGGTACTCGGCCTTTTTGATATCGTCGAATTTGTAGGGGTGGCGGGTCTTTTTAGGAGTATCAGGTGTTTCCGGCTCTTTCTCGTTATGTAAAGTCTTGTCGTTCCCTCTAATGATAATAGCACCCCAGTATAATTGATTGGGATCCCTGAGATATTTGGTGCTATATACTAATGTCCATGGTTTGATGTAATCGATGAACCAGGGCAGCAGGGTCTTATTGAAGTAGAAGTTGAACTCTTTCCTCTTGTCGTCGGTTTTGGTGAGGATATGCTTCTCTCCGTCAGGTGTTCTATAGTGACCTGTGCGGATAATTGCCTGCCGTTGGCCGTCGGTAAAGAATATGACGCACTGAGGTGCGATTTTAGCCCCTTCCCAGAACTTTCTGAAGGAATCGTATGGGTAGCTGTAGGCGTCGAAGTCAGCCACATCGAATGTCGCAGTGGACTTATTGAATGGAAATCGGTCGCAGTCGGCCTCTATAATGACTGCGCTAGGCAACCGCTTCGACGCGGTGTTTACCCGAGCCGGATCGTTGTCGGCGCCGAAGATTTTCCGGTCACTATATAGAGCGGTGGCGATGTCACCATCTCCGATGAACGGTACATAGACGGCGTCATTGGTGGGACCGACCTTCTCCAGGAGACTCTTCCGGAGGGTCAATTTTCTTTCTATTTCAACATGCTGTTTCTTTTCGTTCTTCATTATAGTGGTAGCAGGGCTTGGAGTTGAACCAAGGTAGCCGGGGATATGAACCCCAGCCAGGGACCGCCCTTCCCTGCATGTCCTTTATACTCACCTTAAATGGCGAGACCCCCGGAGGCATGTCCAGGGGTCTCAATTGAATCCCGCGACTGCGGGCTTTTCAGAGCTTTGCGCTAATTATATACTCTAACATACTTGTGTGTTTTGTCAAGGTCTGAGGCTAATATCGAACATCTGGTCGTTTTTTCACGCTTAAAAACCGTTTGAGCCTATCTATACCATCTACGCCTGACGTTTTTCAGTGCTGTTCCGGTATCTTCTGCACCGCTATTCATTCTCTCCCCCAATCCTTACGCTGGGCGGTCAACTTTTGTAGAGCATCAGACTTTATTGCCTTGTAAAAAGCGGCAGCGGCTATCGCATCATAGGAAGCATATTGCTTTGTCTTTTCTGATAGCGGGATTTTCCCTCTTAGGCTTAATTCTTCAAGGTGGTTAATGACCGCCTTGTCCTGCTC
>JAHOYU010000080.1 GCA_019038625.1 Candidatus Latescibacterota bacterium
GATGGTGGTGGATCTAAATTAACCCCAAAAGCGCGAAAACTTATAGATGGCTATTGGCGCATTAAAAGAAGAGCGATTCGAGAAAGCGACAAGTTGTTCGAGAAGCTTGTTAAGTCGCTTGAATCCGAATCTTGATTAGAATTACGATTATCGTAGCGCTGATGTCCCATCGGCTGTATCAGGGACGTCCCGTCCCTATATAAAAATCGAAACGGGGCGTTTCGGATACAGCCGATGGGACGGGGCTGTTGAAAAAGGCCTTTATTTGAAATATACTTTACAAATGCTAGGCAAAAACGAAAATTGGCAAGAAGAAATGATTACGGTTCCGGGCATGACATCGCTGGTTCCCAAGGATCACATCCTTTACAAAGTAAACAGCATTCTCAAGACGGGTTGGTTTCGCGAGGAGGTTCGTGAATTGTACTGTGAGACGAACGGTCGTCCGAGTATCGATCCCGAATCCGCGCTGCGACTGATGCTTGCGGGATTTTTGCACGGCATCAAACATGATCGCAAACTGTTGCGCGAGGCTCAGGTCAACATTGCAATCCGCTGGTTTTGCGGGTTTGGATTGGTGGAGGAACTGCCTCATCACAGCAGTCTGACCAGGATACGCCAACGCTGGGGAGTTGAAACGTTTCTCAAGGTTTTTCAGAATATTGTCAAGCAGTGCGGTGATGCCGGGTTGTTGAGCAATGAAATGGTGCATGTCGATTCCACCATGATTGAGGCTGACGCTAGTTTGGATAGCGTTGTTAAAATGTACGTTGAAGAGGTTATTAAGAAAAACGATGATGATGTTGATAATGATGATTCCGAACCGCCATCACCAGCTAATGAACCCAAAAAAGAGAGACGAAGCAAAACTGATCCTGATGCCAGTTTTTCAAGGACAAACAAAAGGCAGCAACACAAACTTGGATACAAGCAGCATACGGTTGTTGATGATAAAGCCGGCGTTGTGGTCGATGTCCACGTGACGACCGGCAAGACGAACGATGGGCCACTGTTGATTGAACAGATTCAAAGGGTCGCTCGAAACACAGGTGTAATGCCCAATACGGTGACCGCGGATGCTGCATACGCAATAAGTGATAACTACAGGCTTCTTGAGGAGATGGGGATTGATCCGGTGATTCCTCCGCAGCCGGAGCGTAAACAGGGAAAGAGCATGCCGATACGGCGATTCAAGTACGATTGGAAGCATCATGTTGTCAGATGTCCGGGAAACAAAAAACTGGGATACGTTCATAGTAATAAACAGGGGTGGGTGTTCAAGGCGAAAACAAAAGACTGCAAGTGTTGCCCACTTAAAAATCAATGTGTTCCACCAAGCGGAAGCGCGCGTTCAATACTTATTGTGTATGGATACACTTCACTGTTGAGAGGGCGAAGACGGACTCAAAAAAGATGGCTGGATAATAAGTTTTTTGAATCGTACAAACGTCACAAATGGCTGGTTGAGGGACGGCAGGGTGAAGCGAAAGTTCAGCACGGCTTGCGTCGAGCGCATCGACGAGGATTGGCGCAAGTATCGATTCAAGTTTACATGACTGCTATTGCGATGAACATGAAACGCCTTGCAGCGTTTTTATTGCACCAAAACCCACTATTAAAGGCTATTTTAGGGCGGATATGGCATCTGTGCGCGATTCCTGGCGATTTGTTTGCATTTTCATATTCCAAACTGGAAAATCGTAAAACCAGATTAGCTGCACTCGTTTAGTAAAAAAGAAGGGGTATTTCAACAGCCCCGGGACATCAGCGCTACGAGGAGGAAATCGCGTTGACGAATATACACAAAAAAAAGTGGCGCGGACATCTTTGCCCGCACCACAATAAAATTTCAAAATGAATAAAATGTCAATTACGTAATAGC
>JAHOYU010000081.1 GCA_019038625.1 Candidatus Latescibacterota bacterium
GACATGACTCCATCCTCTCAGACTGTGGAGTCTCCGTCAAACCCGGGGCGGTTCAAACAGCAAATCTCGGCGAGGGCAGTCTAAACTTACGTGATCGATTACTTTGGAGGCGAGTCATGAGAACTATTCAACGTTTGTTATTCCGTGAATACTCCGTATGTTTGTTTTTTCTCCTATACTTGATCTTTCTCCTACCTGCATCTTCTCAGTCCGAATCATGCCGGTACAGATACTCCCCCTACAACGAACCGTTTACGGCAGACGACATTCTAACTCCCAATAGCATATGCATTTATCCAGACGGCCGAACGAGTATGGCAGATGCCGTAAATGGTGGGGTGGAAATTGTCGTTTATTGGCTTCGGTATCTTACTGATGAGGCTTATTGGACGGGCGTCGAATTCGACCCTCAGCTCCTCTTCTTTGGAACAGTTACTACTTGTTCGGGTGATAGTTTTTTGAATGCGGACCTTTCAGGCGGACTCCCTGCGGTTTTCTCCAGCCAGCCCATTTTTGGTGGTGGACATTCCTCGGTGGGTCCAGATGGGAACCCCGTTGAGGGCTCGGTATTTTATTGGGCGCCCTCCGCATGTGGTTTTGTTGAATTAAATCTTTATTTCAACAGCCCTGATATCACTGGCGATTTGGATGTTAATCTTGCAGATGTTTCATGTTTTGCCCAGGATTACGCGGGATCCTACAACTATCGATCGGATTTTAATTATGATGGTATTATTAATCTTGCCGATGTATCCATCCTCTCCAGCAGCGTCGGCACTTCCTGTCCATGACGTGGGGCCATGCTCTCGGAGCTCGAATGCACGGCACCCATACAGTGGGGCTTAAAGATTGAACCAAAAAGGGAGGCCACAATGCAATACCGGCTGTCATTGAGAGTAGTTTTTCTGGTTGCCTTAAGCGGGCTACTTTTTTCTGCGTCAAATGCAACTGCAGGAGCATTCTACAAGCCAACTCCCGTAGAAAGCAGAGAGGCCGTTTATCAATGCGACAAAAGACTTATAGGCGTAGATTCTTTGGGCGAGGGTCTTTACCTCGCTGGCTTCAAGTCTCAAGAGTCTAAGCATGCACCGCCTGACCTTCAGTTCGTAATGTATAACACGAATTCAGCCGCCGTTATCGGGACCTTTTTATTGGAAGTTGCCTCGAGCTATTCTGTCGAGAGATCGGTTTCGGGCGATCTCATTGTCATTTTGTACTCGATCGAGGGAAACACAAGTACTTGTATCATTAATGAAGCTGCCGAGATTTTGCAAAACGTTTCTGGTGTTGCACTTGTGGTTGCGGGAATTGATCTCGTTGGTGTCAGGAATTATTCACCGAAACAGGCAACACGAAAATTGCGTGAGGGCTATCTCGACTATAAACCCCTTCCCAAGCCAGGACCGTATGCGGATTGTGAATGGGCTTGTGCTGACTCGTACTTTGATGTGGCATATCTGAGCTCAGAGAGGGTCTTGTCTCTCCACCGGTTAGAAGAAGAAGGAAGGCCAACAAAGCAGGTCATCCTGACAGCATATGATAGCTCTTGCGGGACAATATGGGAATGCGAACGCACTGCCCTAGCTTTTCAGGCGCACGGCAGAATTGCTGACCAATTATTCGGGATTATCACCAGTTACAGCGGATCTGAGCTAATTGACATGAAAACGGGCAAAACCAAGCTACTCGCATCTGCCGGTGCCTTCGCCCCGGCTTTTGGTGATCTCGGTTTGTTCTTTCACGGTAAGTTAAATGGTGCCAACGAATATACCATTAATCGCCTTGATGCGCACAATGCGGATCCCGTGGCCATTGCTCCTTACTACTCCGGCCTGCAGCCAAGGGCCTTTACGGTCGAAAACGGCTTCTTATACGCGCTAGGTGGCCCTGACGGGTGCCACATTCAAACGGGAATTTTTGCGCGGGATTTTAAGTCCGCGGTTATTCTTGAGGGTGTATGGCGAATCTTCGGCCAGGAAGAGCACGGGTTTGCTGTAGTCGGTGGCGATGCTTACGGCGGTGTTTTGTATCGCGGAATAGTCAATAATTAAACATTTGGTATGGAAAGGAGGATACAATGAGACAATTCATTTTAATACTCATTTTGGGGCATGTCTGTTTGGGTGGAGCCTTGCTTTCAGATGCTTTGGGGCTTACGTGGCCAACAGACGGGTCTGAGTGTGTCGAGTCTCCATTCGGTTGGCGTGAATTCAACACTTCCAATTATCACGCTGGTTGGGATCTTAAAATCGGCGCAACAAATAGTTGTCGCGCGGTAGCGGACGGCACAATACATCTACTTCCTTTTATTGATCAATACCCCTGGGGAGATTATCAGTACACTATAGTGATTGACCATGGCGACTATATGATGGGATACCACCATATGAATGCACGGAACACCTTCACTGTAGGAGAATTTGTGGCGGAAGGAACGTGGCTCGGCTCTAATATGGAAAACGCACATGTCCACATAAATTTTTGGGATGAAAACGGACCCGTAAATGGCGACGATAACACTCTACACCCGGGCCGAATTTTGGGCGAATATGGTAACAATGGCTTAGCTGTTAGCTCGACTTCCCCACCATTTTGTAGCATGTGGGTGGGCGGAGGGGGGGATGTATTGAAGGTTGGTGTATGTAGCGTCCAGAAACAAATGTCTCCCTTCTTCCTGATTAATTAGGTGACAGATT
>JAHOYU010000082.1 GCA_019038625.1 Candidatus Latescibacterota bacterium
GACCTGCTGCAATGGGACAAATCATCAATCTGACTGATGTTGATATCAGGTTTGTTAAGATAGCATAGCGTGGTCGGGAGGGCAACTATGAATGGAGACTATCCATCAATCAGCTTTCAGCTTCGATTTTGCGTCACTGATAAGGTCAGAGGCAGTCTCGGAGTTACCCGGATAAAGAGAAAACGCGCTGACTGGACTGAATCTTTCACGTTCAAACAATCCTTTTTTCTCAAGGATCCCGCTGATCAGCCCCAGTATCCTTTCCTCCAGGTCCCCTATCCTCTGAAAACTCTCTAATGATATGATTCCGAAGATATCAGTCTCCATCCACGAAAAATAGTCAGTTCTTCTTGCGGAGTTCCTAACACTTTTACTCAACATGTTAATAAGATCGAGCGCATGGTGTGAGGATACACTATAGTATTCGTTCAACCCGACTATCTTGAAAAGGGTGACAGTGAATCCATGATGATATCTTTCAGCCCTTTCGATCTCTTCCTTGATTCTCTCAATGAAGATCTTCTGGTTTGATTTTAGAAGATCATTGAAGCTGGACGGCTCCTTCTTGTCAGAAAGAGATTTCTTCTGCTTCAGGATCGGAGTGAGTATGTCTCGTACTTTGTCAAGGAGACCAAGCTCCTGCTTTCCGAACACGGTCGAATCCAGAGGAGTCTCGGGTGTTTTGCTGTATCCGTTAAATACCGCAGTGAAATCATCAGAGATGAAAAACGGATAGGATATCACTGATGTGTATGAAGGAATCTTGTCGAAAGTCCCGATATCACTTTTCAGAAAACTCGTACATTCTGGTTTTAAGTGTTTCATAGACCGTTCTCTAAGTTCATTGTCAAACTTGACATCAGTTTCCCTGTCTAATTCGTTCTGTGGGAATCCGAAATAAGATATTTCTTCACCAGAAGCACTTTTGAAGTAAAAACTTCCCATTGAAGCATTGATCACAGAAGCGACAACACCAGGAATATGCTTCAACCTTGCATTTACGTCATCTACGCCCATGAGATAGGGTGTGAGAGCTGATAGTTCTTCATATCTTTTCAATTTCCTCTGTTGTTTTAGCTCCCTGAGTTGTGCATATGCGAAAAATCCGACCTGGAATCTCAAGGTATCTTTAAGTCTCATAAATTGCTCGAGAGATTCGAGTTTAGAAAATTCCATGACCAATACACCAAGTGGTGTGTTATGTACAAGTGGAAGATAGATAGATGTAATCGAATCCCCACTCTCCTTGATCTGAAGAGACGGATCATGTGTCGCCTCAGTCAGAATTATTTCTTTGCCCGTAAGATAAGCTCTTGCCAGACTTCCCTTTAGGCAATGTATGCGTGGAGCCACTTCTTCCAACTGTTCGTACTGATCACTACCCCCCAATATGAGCCAGTCTCCTTCATCAGTAGCCGTATATATGGTGACCGTATCTGCATCCAGTTCCTGACAAAGCGTCTTGCAAAGTCCTGAAAATTTTTGATGGAAACCGATATCGGATTTGAAAAGAGATTCCAGAAAATTCCTTATCTCGAATTCTTTTTCCCTTATCCCTCTCGTGTCTATTCTAAGATGTTGATCAAGTATTGGCGCTATCTTTTCGGCTAGAAGGTCTATAGATTCAACATCTGTTTTCGTGAGTAAACGCTCGTCCCTGTCAGTTGAGATATTCAATACACCAATCAGTTTATCTTCGAATATCAGAGGCGCTGAAATAGCACTCTGAATATTTTCTCTTTCACGCCCATGGGCATAAAACTGGCTGTCTACAATATTTTCTAATAGTCTGGTGCTCTTTTCCTCTGCTACCTTTCCTGCAATCCCTTCACCTATTTTCTGCCTGGTGTTACTCACCACCTCCGGACTCAATCCTGTAGCATACCCTATATATAGTTCGCTGGTCTCTTCCGAGCATAACATGATGGAGCCTGAAGATGCCTGAACGGCTCTGACGGAGATCTCAAGTAACCACCGGAGAAGCCTTTCTCTATCCGTTATTCGCTTGATATATTTCAAGGCCATTTCGAGGTGTTCCGGCCAGGGGGGCCTCTTATTATCATTGTTAGCCGTATCTGTAACCAGGTGATTCACCGCCTCGGATGGATTGATGATTCTTAGATCATCATTTTTAAGTATAAGTACCTCTTCTTTGAATTGGTGCCGCTCGTCGGTTACTATGATATAATCAGCTTTTCTGAAGGCATCTACGAATGAACGATCCGTAAAAACAGGAATTCCTATGATCTCAGCTATCTCAAGTCCTATTGCTCTGGGATCTTTGTCATATATACCGATTATGTGGTAAACAGGATTACGATGAAACTCACTTAGAATATTGAGTTCCTTTTCGCCGCCACCAAGAATGGCAATATTCTTGACCGTCTTCACGATAATGCACCTCTCGAATTAATCCGCTATTAATTCAAGCAAGACTTAAGCCAGACGTCAAAACATTAGTTATCTTTTGATATTCTATGGAGTTTCGCAAGAAGTTGAAGGGCATCCAACGGTGTTATTCTGTCAGGATCGATTCCCTTCAGTATTTCGCGAATGGGGTCAGGCTCCTTAAAAAGGGAGGCTTGCACGTGCCTGTAATTGTCATTAACGCTGGACGTTACATGGTTTGCTTCAAGTTCTTTGAAGCGCTGCCAGGCACTCTTTATGATGCTGTCTGGAAGACCGGCGAGTTGGGCGACATGTATTCCGTAACTTTTGTCACTTTTTCCTTCCAGTATCCTGTACAGGAAAATCACATTATCTCCCCATTCCTTTACTTCGACACGCATATTCTTCAATCTAGGATATTTATCGGATAATGAAGTCAACTCGTGAAAATGCGTAGCAAAAAGGGTCCGAGGCCTCCTCGACTTATTTTCAAGAAGATATTCTGTGACTGCCCATGCGATACTAAGGCCATCAATGGTACTTGTACCCCTTCCGATCTCGTCAAGGAGAACAAGACTTTTCGACGAACAGTTATTCAGAATCCTGGCAGTCTCACCCATCTCAACGAGAAAAGTACTCTGTCCGCGTGCCAGGTTATCACTTGATCCAACCCGCGTAAAGATTCGATCCATTATCCCAATCCGCGCGCGTGATGCCGGAACGAAGCTTCCCATCTGAGCCATTATCGCGATCAGTGCAGCCTGGCGTATATATGTAGATTTACCCCCCATATTCGGCCCGGTTATAAGAAGAAGCTGTCTTTCGTCTGGTCTTATATTTATTTCGTTGGGTATAAACGATTTTCCAGAAATCGCTTCCACTACTGGATGCCTTCCCGCAGATACAACAAGATCCTCTGAATCATCTACTACAGGCATGCAGAAATTCCTGTCTATAGCCAGATCTGCCAGTGACGATAAGACATCCAGTATCGAGACAGCCTGAGCGACCTTCTGCAGAATATGACTTCTGGCCGAGATCTCTGAACAGACCCTGGAGAAGATCTCCTTTTCAAGTTCTATTCGCCTGACATCCGCTGTGAGTATCTGTGTCTCACGTTCTTTTAGTTTCTCTGTCACATACCTTTGAGATGCTACCAGGGATTGTTTAGCTGAATAATCTTCCGGTATTTTCGATTCATGAATCCTTGATACCTCAATATAGTATCCGAACACTTTATTGAATCCGACTTTTAGAGAGGGTATCCCTGTCCGTTCCCGTTCCTGCCGTTGAAGATCGGCTATCCACTGTCGGCCATTTTCCGAATCATCTATCAGTATGTCGAGAGCAGAGTCGAAGCCTGTTCGGATAAATCCACCATCCTTCATCCTGGAGGGAGCTTCCGGATCGATGCTGTCCTTGATAAGGTCGGAGATATTGTTGGGTTGAGACGCAATATCAATGTTTTCCCTTACTACCTTAGCATCGAAACTGGAGCATTTCTCGATTATTTCCGGAATCCTCGATAATGCATCCGCAAGGTAAAGAAGCTCTCTGGGAGACGCCCTTCCGGTAGTAACCCTTGAGATGATCCTTTCGATGTCGGGAAATCCAACTAAAGAAGACCTCAGTGATCTCATCATGATCTGGTCGGATATGATAGAGGATATTCCTTCGAGTCTTCTATTAATCACTTCAATTATCCTCGAAGGGTGCATCATCCAACTCCGGAGACACCTGCCTCCTCCCGAAGTCTTTGTTCTATCCATATGGTGTATTAGAGTCGTTTCAGGAGAATCTCCACGAACTGGTTCGGTGAGTTCAAGGTTTCTGGCCGTTTCCGCGTCGAGAAAAAGCGTATCTTCCGGCACAATAAGTAGAATATTCGAGAGATGTGCCATATCATTGTTCCTGAGGTCCTTTATATGCCTTAAAAGAGAGCCTGCCGATATTACAGCTAGTTTCCTGCCTTCAATACCAAAGCAGGAAAGGTTATTTACCCCAAAATGTTTCTTCAACTCTTCTTCGGCTTCTTTTTCATTAAAGAGATACCCGGGGGCGCTTTCGACAGAACATCCAGGACTATTTTCAAGAATCAGGGTGCTGAGTAAATCTTCGCCTTCAGGGATTATTGATTCACGGACCTGGAAACCACTTATCAGGTTCTCTACAATCTGTTTCGAATCTTCAGCTACCCTGAATTCTCCAGTAGAAAGGTCTATCAGCGAAAACCCATAGTTTTCACCTTTCGAGACAATCGACATTATATAGTTATTTTCCTTTTCCTGGAGAGTTGAAGGTTCCAGCGTCGTCCCCGGTGTGATTATATCAGTGACCTCTCTCTTGACGATCCCCTTTCCCTCTCCCGGCAGCTCGACCTGGTCGCATATAATGACTTTTTCACCATGGGCGAGCAATTTGGAGATATATGCATCGACAGCATGAATAGGTACTCCGGCCAATGGGATTGGATTTTTTTTGTCCCTTGAGGTCAGAGCGATATTGAGAATTCTGGAGATTTTCCTGGCATCCTCATAGAACGTCTCGTAAAAATCTCCGACCTGAAACAGGAGGATGCCGTCATCGTATCTATCCCTGATTTCCTGATACTGGGTCATCAGAGGAGTGGCTTTGGGGCTCATTTATTCGAGAGGAAGGACTTTGCTCGAGTATCCGGTCTGTTCCATGAATCTCAACGCGTCAGCTTCGGCCTTTTCACGAGTCGGGTATCTACCGACCCTTACCCTGTACCATATTCTGCCTCTGCTCTCGCTCGATTCCACTCTAAGGCCCTCGACGGCTTCTCTGAGTTCTGCGGCAAAGATCTCGGCGTTTTCTCTCACGCTGAACGCGCCGAATTGTAACGTATAGAGCTGATCGGATGATGACGCGTAGTCAATAATACTTGCCGTCGTCTCTTCCCTTTCACCTCCTCCCGACGAAATATGTCTTTTTCTGCTGGTTACCCTGTCGAGTGCCTGAAGTTTTTCTCTCGCCTGGGGCGCTTCTAATGACTCAGGAAAAAGTCTTTTCAGATTTCTGTAAACATTAATTGCTTTCTCATGTTCGCCAAGTATCTCATAGCATTCTCCGAGCTTGAATCCCGCGACAGGATTTGAGTGGCTTCCCGCAATCATCTCGAATCTTTCTACCGCATTGCTGACTCTGCCGTACTGTATATCGATCTCCGCGAGAGCCATGTAGCCCCAGTAGAGATAATCTCCCCTGTCTACCAAAGCGAATTCAATCTCCGCCCTTTCAGAATCACCCAACTCCTTGCTGGCAAGTCCCTTGAAGTAGTGAGCTTCCATTCTTTCCGAGGAACGGGAGTCATCAGGTATACGACCAAGAGTTTCGATGACTTCCCTGTAACTTCCAAGCGCATAGTAAATCTTCGCAAGTTCCACTTTCGCCTTGAAAGCTTCTCCCTTACGTCCTGAAGCTACGACCTCTCTGTAAAGCCTGACAGCTTGATCCGAGTCTGTTTCAACTGAAGCAAGTATCATCCTGGCCTGATCGAGAGATCTGCCCCTGAGACCGTCAATACTCTCTTCAATCGCAGTCCTGGCGTTGGCGTACTCTTTGCGGTTGATCTCTCTCCGGACAGACCTGAAGTTCAACGATGCTCCTTGCAGGAGGGCGGAAATCAGGACTATCAGCGCCAGAGCAAGTGATATTCTTCGGATAATAAAGATTATTCTTCCATCCTGAAAGTGTTGAGCCCCGAACAGTTTCTGCAGTAATGTTGTGGTATGGTCGACTTTTCCCCGCATGTCGAACATATGTTCGCAAGGTGATGGTAAGAGGAGGCCCCCTTCTCATCAAGAACCTTCCGAGCATCGATCTCCATTTCAGCATCCAGGTACGCGGCCGCCATTTTAATGGCTATAAGATAGTCGACCGGCCCGCCCGAAGCCTTAGCTTCCCGCAGGACAGAAATGCTTTTTCGTGTGTCTCCCTTTTTCAGAAAAAGGTCCGCGAGAGCAAAGCTGACAAATGGATCAGATGGGTATTTTTCAGAAAGGTCATCGAGAAGAACCTCGAGACGTTCATAATCTCCCGACTCAAAAAGTGCTTTCTGCAGATCAGGAAGTATTTCTTCGAGAAACGCAATGTCTTCTATTAAAAGACGATGCCACAACTGGACGGCAGCCCCACTGTCCCCACCCTCTGCCTCCACAACAGCTGAAAGGTAAAGAGCAGGTACGGACGAGTCGTCTTCCCTGAGAGCCTTTTTCAGAAAAGCCCTTGATTCCGCTTTTTCATCTCTGTCGTAAAGTATCGACCCCACACAGGAAAGGTACGCGCTTCTCTCCCAGGCCCCCGTCTCAGGGTCTATATTCGAAATGGCTTTGAGCATGGAGAAAGCATTTTCATAATCACCATTTTTATGATACAAGCGGTGAAGTGCCCTTGCGATATCTATATCTTTCTTGCGTTTGTGAATTGAATTAAGAGCGGCAATGGCTCTATCCATTTTTCCCATTTCTGAGAGATCTTCCGCTAAAGCGATCTGGACGGCCTTCTCCTCTTCATAACCCAGATCACGTCTGACTGTTAGACTCCTGTGTATCTGAAGGGCCTTTTCGGGCATTTTCCTTTCACGCAGAAGATTTCCGAGTTGAATATAGGCACCAATATCAGATTCTCCATTTTTGACCGCTTTCGTCAACAGCTTGAATGCCTTGTCCCTGTCTCCATCGATGAGTGCGTAAAGGGCTTCTATATATCCAGTCCCTGATGCTCTGCGTTTTCTCTTTTTCTGAAGAAAAAGCATGACAAGCAGGATAGCAGCTGCGACACAGAGAATAATAAGAAGTATTGCCTTGAAACTGATAGTATCCATTCCCATGATAATGTCTTTCTATAATACAGGATCCGTATCGACGTCTTCGTCATCCTCGAGAGGGAGAGTCCTGAGGTCCGAAAGCTCTCCTTTTAATTTTTTATTAAGTTTTCTCTCCCTGACCAGTTTCAGCATAAGCTGAGCCTCCCTGATCCATGCTCCCACCGCCCAGACAATCATTCCCAGAAAAAATGTCACAACCAGAACGAGGTTCATTTCAACATCGACAAATGTCCTGGTAAAAAAATGAAATGTCACTCGGGTGCCCGCGTTTTTTGTTCCAAGCCAGACCAGCCCTACGGCACCTATAAGGAGAATGATACCACGAATGATCCACACGAATATTACCTCCTTCACACCACCTCACCAATGTAGGTGAAGTTTCGTATCCCTGTCAGGTAGACTTGCAAAACATCCCCATTATTCAGATCGGCTCTACTTACGAGAACGTTTCTGAAATGCGGCGTTCGACCTTTCCAAAAAAGATATTCCCCCTTTTTAACCCTAGCGTCAAGAAGGATTTCGTCTGTCAGCCCGACTCTCGATTCCAGAATCTCTTTTCTTATCTTCTGTACAAGGCTGTTCAGCCTTGCAAGTCTTTCCTTCTTCAGTTCTGAAGAAACATCATCGTCCATTTTGTATGCCGACGTACCTTCTCTTGGCGAATATTTAAATGTAAAAGCTGAATCAAATCTACAATCCCTTACGACACCCAGTGTCTCCTCAAAATCCGCGTCAGTCTCCGAGGGAAATCCGACTATGATATCGGTAGTAATTGCCAGGTCCGGCCTGATCTTACGTGCCTCAGAGACAATATCGAGATAATGTTGCCTGGTATACCCCCTCCCCATCAAAGAAAGCACACGGTCGCTTCCGGCCTGGAATGGGAGATGGATATGGGGACACAACCGTTGATCTTCATTCATTATCTGAAATATCTTTTTGTCGACATCTCGAGGATGAGTAGTGAGAAATCTCAATCGCCTGATATCAGAGTTCTCAAGGATATGTCGGATGAGACCTGTAAAATCGATGCCATCTCTGTTGTAAGCCATTACGTTCTGACCGAGAAGAGTAATTTCTTCTGCGCCGGCCGCAGTTAGAATATCCACTTCATGAAGAATGTGAGCGATATCCCGACTTCTCACTGGGCCTCTAAGATAAGGAACGATGCAGTAGGAACAGAAGTTCTCACATCCGCGGGTAATCGAGAGAAAACGGGAGACTCTCTTGTCCTTCTCGTCAGATGTCGACCCCAGGCGGTATGCTGCGTTCTCGTCCTGCTCCGTGATCACATTTTTTTCTCCGCCTTCAATAATCGAAATGACAGCAGATACAAGTCCGAGGTAGTTATCCGGACCTACAATCAGGGACAACCCAGAGACTTTCTTGAAAAGACTGTCACCCATTCTCTGGGCCATGCATCCACAAACGACAAGAACAGCCCTGTTCCTTGAAAGGTCGTTAAGTCTGCCTATTGCTCTTTGTTCCGCATTCTCCCTCACACTGCACGTATTTACAACTATGACATCAGCTTCTCCGGCTGTTTGTACAGTCTCAAACCCTGAGGCAATCATCATGGATTCGATGACCTCAGTGTCAAACGCGTTCATCTGACATCCAAATGACTCATAGTAGGTCTTCATCATGTCCAGTACTTTCAGCCTTTCGTCCAAACAAACTTCTATTCGCTCAATATCCCATAGAGTCTGCCCCTCGAAAAATGAGTGATCTCTACAGGACAGAGTTTTCCATATTTCGCCCGAGGAGCCTTGAGGCTGACTTCGCAGTAATTCCCTGTAAGGCCGGTCAGGAACCTTGAATGGCGCTTTGCTTTTCCTTGAACGAGGACTATCTCCCGTTTACCCGTTCTGGATCGCATGAATTCGAGTTTCTTTTTCTTACCGAGCCGAATAAGTTTCCTGCTTCTCGATTTTTTTACCTCTGGTGATACCTGATCCTTCATGCTGTCCGCCGGAGTCCCTGGTCTCCTCGAATAAGCAAAGACATGGAAATAATTAAAAGGAAGAGCCTTCAGGAAATTTCTGGTATTCCGGAACCTTACATCGGTCTCTCCCGGAAACCCGGTAATTATATCAGTGCCTATCGATATATCCATGGATGTTTTCTTCACCTCATCCAATTTTGCCAGAAAACCACTCGTAGAATATGGTCGGTTCATGGCTTTCAGGATATCGTCATCGCCACTCTGTAGTGGGATATGGAGATGAGAAGCCAGTCTTTCGCTCGATACCATCAATGAGAGAATGCCGTGACTCACTTCGTTCATCTCTATACTACTTAATCGCAACCTCACCTTATCCGTGCGTGAGATTATGTCGGAAATGAGAGTATCCAGCTTTATCCTTTCGGGGAGATCATATCCATACCGCCCGATGTGTATACCTGTAAGGACCACTTCTTCTATACCATTATTTTCCAGCCTTATAACCTGAGCGAGAACATCATCTCTTGGAATGCTTCTACTAGAACCTCTAGCTCTTGGAATGATGCAGTAGGTGCAGGATGAATCGCATCCCTCCTGGATCTTTATAAATGCCCTCGAATGCTTGTTAAAATCGTCAATACCGTGAAAATGTTTTTCAGATTTTGAATCTGAAATGAGATCCAACTGACTCCCAGCAAGCCTTTCAAGTTCCAGAGGTATGGATTCCTTCTGGACGTTTCCCAGAACAAAATCGACCTCGTCCATCATTTCGAGAACCTTCGGAGATACTTCAGCGTAGCATCCAGTCACAAGCACAAAACCGTCCGGAGACGCGCGTTTGGCCCTTCTTACCGCATTCCTGCAACGTGAATCCGTTTTGCCTGTGACAGTACATGTATTCACAATACTGAAAGAAGATTTCGCTCCGAAATCCCTGCACTCCCAGCCAAGGCGGATAAGTTCCTGTCTTATACACTCTGATTCAAACTGATTCAGTTTGCAGCCAAGGGTTGTTATCGAAAATGTCTTTCCGGCTTTCAGACTGTGCCCCCATAATCATGTTTATCATACAAAGCGGAGTGAAGGCATCAGATCGCCCTCACTCCGCTTAAAAAAGACAAGCCTTGATCTGGCTTATTCCTTCTTTTCTTCATCCTCTACAGCTTCTTTGTCTGCTGTTTCTTCTGAAGCTTCTTCTTCAACGGCGGGTTCCTCAACCGGAGCGTCTGAAGGCTCAGTGACGGGATCATCATTGGTTTTCACCTCATCAGGAGATTCTTCTACAGCCACTTCTTCAGGCTCTGGCGCCTTGTCAGTAACTATATCTTCCTGATAAGCATCATCGTACGGTTCAGCCATATCACCCGAGGTGTCATCCGGCAGATCGTTGTTGACCTCTCTCCTTGGGAATTTCTCTCTGAACTCTTCCAGTTCTTCTTTGGATTTTCCCTCGAAAAAAGCGTTAACGCTGAGAACAATGCGTTTGTTCTGCGGATCCATCTTGATGACCTTCAGGGGCAGCTTGTTATTCGTATCAAAGTGCTCTGTAGGTTTCTTGATCCCATCAATCCCGAGATGGGAAAGAGGAACAAATCCTTCAACATCAGTCCTGAGTTCTACTACAGCTCCCCTGTCGAGGATCCTCGAGATAGTCCCTGGTGTCTCTGTGCCTACAGTGAATTCGTTGGCAAGATCTGTCCATGGATTTTCTCTCGTCTGCTTCATGCCCAGACTGATCCTTCTTTTCGAACTGTCGATTTCAAGGACGACTACTTCAACTTCGTCACCTTTTCTGACCATTTCTGATGGATGCCTTATCCTTTTTGCCCACGACATGTCAGAAATATGGACAAGGCCATCGATACCGTCTTCGATCTCCACAAAAGCACCGAAATTAGTCAGGTTCCTGACTTTGCCATTCATTCTGGTTCCGGCCGGGTACTTACTCTCGAGAGCTTTCCAGGGATCCGGTTCCAGCTGTTTGAGGCCCAACGATATCTTCTCGTGTTCCTTGTCGACATTAAGGATGACAGCTTCCACTGTATCGCCGATCGCAACAACCTTGGAGGGATGTTTTACATGTCTCGTCCAGGACATCTCTGAGATATGGATAAGACCCTCGATACCTTTTTCGAGTTCAACGAAAGCTCCGTAATCGGTGATCGAGACGACCTTGCCTCTCATCTTCTTCCCAACGGGATAACGTTCGTCGACACCTTCCCAAGGATATGGAGTGAGCTGTTTGAGGCCGAGAGAGATCCTTTCCCTTTCCTTGTCGAAATCAAGGACCTTGACCTTAAGTTTGTCACTGATAGCAACAACTTCGGAAGGATGACTGACCCTGCCCCATGTGAGATCTGTCAAGTGCAGAAGCCCGTCTATGCCACCGAGATCAACGAACGCTCCGAAATCGGTGATATTCTTCACGATTCCTTCGCGAATCTCTCCAACCTCTATCTCGGCAAGAAGGGTCTTCTTGTTTTCTTCACGCTCGGCTTCCAGCACGACTCGTCGGGAAACAACGATGTTTCTTCTTCTCTTGTTAAGCTTGATGATCTTACAATCGAGTTCCTTGCCGATAAGGTCATCAAGATTCGGTACCTGGCGAAGAGCGATCTGCGATCCTGGAAGGAACGCGTCGACTCCCATCAACTTGACAACCAGCCCACCCTTGATCCTTCTGTCTACCAGGGCATTGACTGTGCTTGCATCGTCATAAGCTTCCTTGATCTCGTTCCAGGCCTTGAGGAAGTCAGCCTTCATCTTTGAAAGAACGATCAATCCATCCTGGTTTTCCATCTTCTCAAGGAAAACATCAAAGATGTCGCCTTTCTTGACCTCTGTACAATTGGCGAATTCATTGATTGGAATTGTGCCTTCACTCTTGAACCCAACGTCAAGAATGATCTCCTTCTCGTGAACCGAATAGACAGTACCCTTTACGATCTTGCCTTCCTTCAGTTCATCGGCCTCTGTGCGGATGCCCCCAGCGATTTCGAGCCAGTCTTCTCCCTCTTCAAAATCGGAATCGATCTCTCCAGGAGTAACCACCTCGAACATGGTCAAGTAGGAATACTTGGTAGAGTTGATCTCAGCTCCGCCAGTCTCCTCCTTGTCTGTTGTTCCGGATATACCGGTGTCCTGTTGTGTTTCCTCGGATTTTTCTTCGTGCATTGATTAATCGCCCCTTTCATATGGATTTTAACAGAGTTATGATATCTCCTGAAGTAGTTAAGCGCAAGCGGTTTTTATCTGTTTCAGGGGGGCTTTTCTCGGTCAGATTATGGCGGCTATTTCGTGAAGTCTTCTCAGAACGTCATTTACCACCCATTCAGGTGTCGATGTTCCTGTCGCGAGGCCTATCTTTCTGTATTTTTCGAACCATTCCGTCATAATCTCGTCTGATGTCTCGATAAATCTTGCCTCTATTCCTGAATCGACACACATTTTGTAAAGTCTTTTAGTATTGGAGCTTGTCTTGCCTCCGACAACAAGCATCATATCAACTGAACGGGAAAGTTCGAGTGTGGCCTCACGTCTGAGTGTAGTCGCCTGGCATATGGTGTCATAGCTCCTGAGGTCCGGGATCTTCCTGCGAAGGACCTCTATTATCTCCACAGCTTTTTCACGAGCGTATGTTGTCTGTATAACCACCCCTGCCTGCAATACTCCTTCGACTTCGTCTGCTTCCGCAGGAGAATCGATGATAATCACTCCTCCTTCAGCACGTCCGGCAATTCCTTTTACCTCGGGATGACTCGAATCTCCTATGATTATTACCTGCCTGGTCTCCATGGACATTTTCTCGACATGTTCCTGAATCTTCCGAACAAAGGGACATGTCGTATCTATGAGATTGATCCCCATTTCTTCAGCCTGGATCCTGATCGAAGGGTCGACTCCATGAGCCCTGACTATCAGAGTGTCTCCTACTCTGAGTTCCTTCATCGAATTAACGGGGACCACGCCTTTTTCCCTTAGTTTCTCAACGGCTTGAGGATTGTGTATCACATCGCCGATCGTATATATCCTTAGCTCGCTTTTTGCGAGGCCTTCTTCGATAAGGGTCATGGCCCTCTTAACTCCGAAACAGTAACCGGTATGAGGAGAACAGACCACTTCAAGCTTCTGATTCATCTTTAAGCACCTTCAGGGATTCAGCTATCATTCCAGCCAGTATTTCGTAATCGGACTTCCGGTCATCCGGAACATAATCAGGATTCAGTCTGATCGGACGGCCTATACGAACTTCCAGTTTTTCTTTTCGCATCATGCATCTGCCAAGCATACCAGCACCTTTTATAAAAATCGGAACGATTCCCTTGCCGGTATTCATCGCTATAAAACCAAGCCCTGATTTTAACTTTCCTATTTCCCCCGTTCTGGATCTCGTACCTTCAGGAAACAACAGGACCGAATACCCGTCAGCGAGCTTGTCGAATATCACCTTGATCGATTTTCGATCAGCAGCCCCTCGCTTTACGGGAAACGCATGGTACTTCCTTATCAGCCACCCCAAAAACCTGTTCTTGAAAAGTTCGATCTTAGCCATAAACCAGATTTCCCGCTTCACGACGCAACCGACCAGGGGTGGGTCCGCGTAGGAGATGTGGTTCGATGCAAAAATGAAATTTTCCCTGTACAACAGATTGTCCATCCCATATACCTTCAGGCCGAATACGGTCCTGAAAAAACAATTGATCAATACTCCTGTAATTCGCCAGTAGAGCGGAACTTTTCGAGTTTCGCAAGGTTGGCCGCGCTTTATACGCAATTGCGATAATCTTTTATACTCTTTCCTGACGGCCTTTTCTATTATCTCGACCTGACCTTCAATGGTCGTCTCAGACGTATTTACTACTACAGCGCCGGGGGCCTTTCTTAATGGACTGTTTTCTCTGCCGGAATCTATCCTGTCTCTCTCAGAAATATTGTGTCTTATCTCTTCTCGATCCGGATCCATCCCCATAGAGCGCATCTGGGATATCCTTCTATCGGTCCTTGCATCGATATCAGCCTCCAGGAACACCTTGACTTCAGCGGATGGAAAGACTGTTGTTCCTGTGTCACGGCCTTCCGCGACTACCCCTCCTCCTGCCCCGATCTTCCTCTGGATCCTGACCATCGCTAGTCTTACACTTTTATAACGACTGACAGGTGAAACAGCGTTCGAGACTTCAAGTGTCCTGATCTTTGATTCCACTTCCTCTCCGTCAAGGAAGAACGTCGGGACACCACCTGACTCTCTCAACTCGATAGAAACAGTTTCGGCGACCTCAGAGACTTTTTGTTCATCCTCAGGATCAACACCCCGGCCGATAACCGCGTATGTGACCGCCCGGTACATCGCTCCTGTATCAAGGTACATCAGCCCAAGCCTGTCGGCCAGTATTGATGCTGTCGTGCTTTTACCCGAACCAGCGTGGCCATCGATAGTTACGATAATATCTTTCATAAATAAACCTTCTCGCGCCCGGATCCTGAACTTTTCGATCCGCAGGCTGATGTCATGATTTCAGAATGCTGCCGAGCACATCGAGGAAGATCCTGTTTTCCTCTGGTGTCCCGATTGAGACCCTGAAAGCTTCTTTACCGAGCCCCCATGGATTAGCGGATCTGACGATGACTCCCCTGTCCATCATCTTTCCGACGATATTCTCATGTTTATCTTCAAGCGGGACAGCAAGTAGAAAGTTTGTCTGGGATGCAGGAACATCGAATCCCAGCTTTCTAAGGTTGTCGCCGATCCATTCTCTCTGCTGGTTGTTTTCATCTATCCGTTCTTTCAGGCTAGCTCTGTTCTTGAGAGCGGCTCTCGCGGCTATCTGGGCAATCCGATTCACGTTAAATGGCTGCCTCACCATATGCAGGCAAGTGGCAAGGTCCTCATGCGAGATCGAATATCCGATCCTGAGTCCTGAAAGTGAGAATGCTTTGGAGAATGTCCTGAGGATGATGATGTTCTCTCGTTTTCCCAGAATACTTTTTGTGTCAGGGTAATCGTCAGCTGTGACATATTCAAAATAGGCCTCATCGAATACTACTAATATATCGTCAGAGAGACCTTCGAGAAAGGTGTCGACTTCACTTGCCGTCACATAGGTGCCTGTCGGATTATTCGGGTTGCAGATGAAGACCATTTTTGTCGCTGGAGTCAAAGCGTCCTTCAGGGCAACCAGGTCAAGTCGATAGTCTTTCAACGGAACTTTGATCTCGGCCACGCCAGCCTGCTGGCAAATGAGGGGATAGGCAATGAAACTTGGAAATGGATAAGCTGCTTCTTCTCCAGGGTTGATAAACGCCCTGACAAGCAGGTCAAGTATCTCGTTCGAACCGTTTCCTACAAATATCTGCCCGGGATCCACCCCGTGATATTCAGCCAGTTCGTGACTGAGATAATGACTTCCAGAATTGGGATAGCGACCAAGCTGGTCAATCTCGTCCATTATGGCCTGTTTTATTTCGTCCAGAGGCTCGTGGGGATTCTCGTTCGAGGCAAGCTTGATTATTTCGCCCTTGATATTCTTCTCTCTCCTCAACTCTTCTACCGGTTTGCCGGGAATGTAAGGTTTTACATTCTGGAGATGCTTCTTCATCAAGTCCTTAACGCTCATCAATAACTCCTTTTCAATAATCCGGATTTCTCTCTAAGAATCCTGTTTTCCTCGTTTGTCAGCACCCTTATCTCTCCAGGTGCCAGATCCTCGAAGAAAAGATCCCCCAGCGCTGCCCTGTGCAGGCTGATGATCCTGTGTCCAAATTTCTGAAACGTCCTCCTGATCTGCCTCTTTTTCCCTTCGTGAATAATGATCTTAAGCGTCGTACTTCTCTCGTCTTCTTTGAGGACAATGGCTCTGCAAGGAGCGGTAGTGAAATCCTCAAGTCGAACTCCAGACCTGATCGCCTTCAGGGCGGAAGCAGTTATCTTTCCATCGATTGTGACAATATATGTCTTATCTATTTTGAATTTTGGGTGAGTCAATCTATATGAAAGGTCTCCATCGTTTGTCAGCAAAATGATTCCAGAGGTGTCCATGTCAAGCCTGCCGACCGGAAATAGTCTTTCTTTAATCCCACTATCTCTGGCAAGGTCGATTACAGTTTTTCGATTTCTACCATCAACAGCGGCGCTCAGGATACCCCGAGGCTTGTTCAGGACCAGAATCACTTTTCGAGTGTAAATCTCTATACACTTTCCATCTATCGTTACGATATCTGACCCAGTATTAACCTTCGTCGAAAGGTCTGTAACGAGATTATCGTTTATGAAGACTTTCCCTCCATTTACGAGATCTTCGCATTTTCTGCGTGATCCGAGCCCGGCGGAAGCGAGAAATCTATTGATCCTGATTATTGGACTCATTACTGGATAGCGTTCTTCCCGTCTTCTACATCGGCTTCTGTATCCGTGGATAGATCTTGACTTTCACCTGACTCATCTGCGTCTTGCCTGGAGTCCTCATCCTCCATAACAGACTCTGCTTTTTCATTCGAGTCATCCCCGGAATCAACCGAAGATCCGGTATCTGCCTGCGATGCATCCGGGATCTCGTTTTCTGATGTTATGTTGCGATCCATTTCTGTAGGACTTGAATCATTCTCAGCCCCATCATGCGGTCTCGGGATAAGCTCCAGATCCATAAGATTCTTTTCAAGTTCAACCATGTCCGGCAACTCTCGATAATCCTTCAAGCCAAGATATTCAAGGAACTTTGTTGTTGTAGAATAAAGGTAGGGTTTTCCGACACCCTCACCTCTGCCACTGATCGTTACCAGCTCCCTGTCGATCAGTGTAGTGAGGACACCATCACAATTGACACCCCTGATCGCTTCCATAGCCAGCCTGTTTATCGGCTGCTTATAGGCTATAATAGCCAGGGTCTCAAGGGCAGGCCTGGAAAGCCTCGCCTTCCTGCGACTCTTGAAAAGTCTGGCGACCCTGTCGGCGTATTCCGGAAGGGTGACCAGCTGATAACCACCGGCGACTTCAACAATACCAAAGCTTCTGTTGTGTTGCCTGTAGAAATTCTCCAGAGACCCCACTGCCTTTTTTACATCTTTCACTGAGGTAACACCAGTCATAGACTGAAGACGCGAAGGGGATATTGGCGCGTCAGAAGCGAATAGATAAGCTTCTATCTCACCTTCAAGCTCTGGTATTATGATGTCATCCTGTCTTTGTTCCTGCTCCATACAGCTCACCTGTAGTCCCGTTCTCACTTTTATCCCGGCGATATAGCCAGACATCATTTCCTGACATCATCTGTCTTGCAAGAAGTTGTCCGGACTTGATCATCTCCAGAATTGCCAGAAATGTAACTATTACTTCAAGCTTATCGTAAGCTCCAGAGAGAAGTTCCGTAAAAAGAATCTCTGACTTTTCCGCAAGGCTACTACGAACATGCTCGATTTTTTCCTCGATCGTGAACGTCTCGCGTTCGATCCTGTATGTGACTTTTTTCTTCAGCTCATCCATCACACTTTTAAAAGCGTCCATCAGATCAAAAACGGAGACTTCCATCTGCGAGTCTTTTTCTGAGTTCAATTCGGCAGGAAAAATGGAGGGTGGTCTTGTGAATACTTGTCTTCTGACCTCTTCCTTTTTTGAAAGATGATTTGCTGCCTCTTTGAATTTTCTATATTCGATCAGATTCCTGACCAGTTCTTCCCTGGGATCCTCTTCCAACTCTTCTTCCTCAACCCTTCTGGGGAGAAGCATCTGGGCCTTGATCCTCATAAGTGTCGCTGCCATAACAAAGAATTCACCAGCCAAAGCGAGTTCGAGCTCGCGCATGACATCTATGTATGAGAGATATTCTCTGGTAATATGTGATATCGGAATGTCGTATATGTTGATCTTGTCTCTTCTGATCAGATGAAGAAGCAAATCCAACGGCCCTTCGAAATGTGAAAGCCTTATCTGATATGTCATCTACCCTCTAATCCGTTGTAACAGAATTACCACCAACAGCTTCCTTTGATTACATCAAAAACACGGTCAGATAATGCTATGAAAAGAAGCGTCTTCTGTCAACTCTTTGTTTTAACCTCGCGGATGAAAAGTCCTGTGGACTTCCAGCAGATATTCCATGTCCAGCCGGGTATAGATCTGGGTAGTCGAAATATCTGAATGCCCGAGAAGTTCCTGTACGGTGAGCAGGTCCGCTCCACCCTCTACCAGATGTGTTGCAAAAGAATGTCTTAGCGTGTGTGGAGTGACATCGGCCGGTAATCCTGATTTTTTGGCGTATTTTTTGATGATCTTCCAGAAGCTGACCCTCGATATCCTCTTTCCCCTGTAATTAAGAAATAGATAGACGGATACCTCTCCATTCAAGATTTCTTTCCTCGAGCCCTTCAGGTATTCCGCAAGAGCAGCAGCAGCGGCTTTTCCATATGGGACAATCCTTTCTTTTCCTCCTTTTCCCCTGACACGGACGATTCTTGTATCCAGATCGACATTCTCAATATTCTGATCGCAGATCTCCGAGGCTCTCATCCCAGTAGAATATGCGAACTCCAGCATCGCCCTGTCGCGTAAACCACATTTTTCTCCCAGGGTGGCACTCAAAAGCAACTCGACTTCCGATTGTGTCAGCACAAACGGGATCTTTCTGGTTATTTTCGGGGAAGATATTCCCTGAACATCGAGAGAAGTCATCGTCCTCTCCCTGTAAAGAAAACGATGAAACCCCTTTACAGCGCTAAGCATCCTTGCCCGGGTAGAAGCTGACCTGTCTGCGGAGGTAGAGACTACGAAACCAAGGCTCGATGTCAGGTCTATGGAAGAAGGTGAATCGATTCCGGCATTTTTCAGGTACTTCATGTATACCAAGAGGTCACTTGCGTATGCTTGTATAGTTAACTGCGATAGGCCTCTCTCTACCACCAGATAATCCAGATAGAGTTCTATCATGATCTCGATTTCAGACCGGGTATCATCCTTCATGTAGACAGTCATACACCTTTCCTGCAATTTGTTTACCAATGCCGGGGATGGAAGCGATATCTTCTATTCCGGCTTTTCTGATTCCTTTCAGGCTGCCGAAAGCCATGAGCAGTTTGATCTTTCTCTTCTCACCTATCCCTTTAATTCCGTCAAGTTCTGAAGTAGATATTTTTTTTCTTCGAATTTTTCTATGGTATTCCACTGCGAATCTGTGAGCTTCGTCTCGCATCCTCTGAAGAAGTCTCAACACTTCATTTCTCCTCGAAAGCCTTATGACCCCTTCATATCCCGCCATGTGGATCTCCTCGTTCCGTTTTGCCAACCCAACAACGGGAATACCGCTAATATCATTTTCGGACAAGGCTTTTACTGCTGCATTGACCTGACCACGACCACCGTCAATAACGATCAGGTCGGGGCTGCGATGTTTCCCGCTTTTAAGTGTACGAGCTCGTCTTGAAAGCACTTCAGCCATCATCGCAAAATCATCCATTCCATCGACCGTCCTGATCCTGAAATGTCTGTATCCACTCCGTACCGTTTTGCCGTTCTCAAATACGATCATAGACCCGACCGCATCCGTTCCCTGAATATTTGAGATATCGAATGCCTCTATCCTGAAAGGTGTAGAATTCAATCCAAGGGTTTTTTTAAGACTACTGAGAAGGCTGATCGAAGAAGAGCTTCGTCCGGAATACGCCACAAGCTTCATCATCGCGTTCTTTTCCGCGAGATCGACAAGTTTTTTCCTGCCACCACGCGAAGGAACGGCTATCCTTGTCTTTTTCCCACGTTTCTTTGAAAGCCACTCCACGAGGACCTCGATGTCTTCCGGCATTACCTGCGTCTGGATCAATCCTGGAATATCCATTGATGTGTGATAATATAGCTGGAGGAAGGAGCACATAACCCTGCCGGAATCCTTTCCGACAGTATCTGGAATCATAAAAGAGTCAGAACCGAGGATACGCCCATCCCTTATCCTCATCACTACACCGCATGCTGAGACTCCTTCAGAGACAATCGAGATCACATCCTCGTCTCCTCCCACCGGATCGACTGCGTGCTGACGTTCAGAGATCCGGCTGATCGCGGCGATTTGATCCCTCACGAGAGATGCTTCTTCATACCTCATCTGACCTGAGAGATAGTCCATCCTCTTTTCCATTATCCTGCGAAGCCTGCCAGTCTTTCCCTTAAGGAAAAGTTTTACCTGCCTTACCAGGGATGCATATGACTGCTCATCTATCTTTCCCGTGCATGGGCCGGAACATCGTCCGATCTGGAAGTTAAGACATTCCCTCTCCCTGTCTTTCCCGAGATGCATGCTTGAACATTTCCTCAACGGAAAGATATTCCTTATCAATTCAAGAGTCCTCCTCACAGATCCGGCATTCCCGTATGGCCCGAAATATTCGCCGCCGTCATTTTTGACGACCCTGGTGAGGAAAAGCCTGGGAAATCTCTCGTTGACAGTAAGTTTTAAAAACGGGTATTTCTTGTCGTCTTTCAACCTGACATTATACTTCGGACGATACTCCTTGATCAGGTTATTCTCGAGCATCAATGCTTCGACTTCATTTTCCGTAGCTATGTAATCTATTGTATTTATAGTGGATACGAGCGCTGCAGTCTTGTTATCAAGGTTATCACTTTTTTGAAAGTAACTCCTCACCCTGTTCTTCAGGACTTTTGCCTTCCCCACATAAATAACTTTATCCTTTTCGTCCTTCATCAGGTATACACCCGGAGAGTCCGGCAGCTCTTTCAATCTTTCCCTTAATTTATCGGTCTGACTACTTGACAAACCCTTCTCCTTCTATTATGTTATGCAATCGTTGGAGGTGAAACAATATGCCGAATAATAAGTCTACTGAGAAGAGAATGCGACAGAATGAAACGAGGCGCCTTAGAAACAGGGTGCACAGGTCGGGCCTCCGAAAGTCCATTAAGGCCTTCAAGGGTATCGAAGATGCCGAGACCGCTCGTAACAGCTACCCTGGCATCGTCTCTGTCATCGACAAGACCGTCAGGAAAGGGATCATTCATCACAGAACTGCCGCCCGTATTAAGTCGAGACTTTCCAGGGCGATAAAAGAATCCTAATCCCCTGAAAATTCCATTATTTTTTCAAGGACTTCACCGACAGGTATATCATCTACCTGTCGGGTGGCCCTGTGAAAGAGTTCGACCTTGCCGTCCTTCAACTTCCTGCCGAGTGTAACTCGCAACGGTATTCCAATAAGCTCTGAATCCTTGAACTTAACACCTGGACTGAGGTTTCTGTCGTCTGTCAGTACGCTCATCCCTCTTTCATGAAGCCCTGATTCGATCTCTTCTGTTACTTTCATCACATCGGGATCGCTTGTATTCAATGGGAGAAGTATGACATCGAATGGCGAAATAGCCTGATTCCAGATTATACCGTCCTCGTCATGGTGTTGTTCTATTGCTGCCGCAACCATCCTGCTTACTCCGAATCCATAGCAGCCCATTATGAACGGATGGGTTTCACCGCTGTCATCCAGAAAAGTCGCCTTCATGGCACTGGAATATTTAGTTCCGAGTTTGAAGATGTGGCCTACCTCGATACCGTTACTTTCATTCATCTTCGAAGCACACTTCGGACAGAGGTCACCCTCTCTTGCCATTGTGAGATCACCCGAAAGAAAAATATCAAAATCCCGGTCGGCCACAATATCCCTGAGGTGTACATCTTCCTTGTTGGCTCCCACTATCATGCTGTCGAAAGACCCTATCAGATTATCGGCGTATATCCTCGTTCCGGCTGGCAGCCCTACGGGTCCGGAGAAACCGACAGGCCCGCCGGTAAATTCCTTGATCTCCCCCGGTTCCAGGAAGCGGATCTCAGGATCATCCAGGATCCTGACCAGCTTTACATCGTTCACTTCTCTGTCACCCGGGATAAGAAGAGCTATATTCCTGTCCCCACTCCTGTAGAGAAGCGTTTTTACGATCTCACGGGAAGTAACGCCGAGAAATGACGCGACATCCTCGACTGTCTTCTGGCCAGGTGTCTCAACTTCTGAAAAAGTATCTGCTCCGGAGGTTCCTCGTCTTTCACCGTTCTCGCTGGCTGTCGCTCTTTCCAGATTGACAGCGTAACCGCATTCACAGCTGAGAATCCTGTCCTCTCCATTCTCGGCCAGGACCATAAATTCGTGTGACTCGTTACCTCCGATATACCCGGATTCTGCTTCAACTACACGAAAGTCGAGTCCACACCTTTCTATTATCCTGCAATATGCTTTTTCCAGGCGTCTGTATGTCACGTCCAGAGATTCATCGGACACATGGAAACTGTAGGCATCCTTCATTACGAACTCACGAGCACGCATCACACCATATCTCGGCCTGATCTCGTCTCTGAACTTCGTCAGTATCTGGTACAGGCACTGAGGGAGGTCCCTGTAGCTTCTCATCTCGTCACGTGCTACCATTGTGATTACTTCTTCATGCGTGGGACCAAGAGCAAACATCCTCTTGCGGCCATCCTGAAGCTTGAACAATTCCGGACCGAAATTTTTCAGCCTCCCACTTTCTTCGTAAATCTCTTCAGGATGGAGTATCGGCATCAATACTTCCTGACAACCTGCATCATCCATCTCCTCCCTTATGATATTCTCGATCTTTTTCAGGACCTTGAATCCAATCGGAAGAAAGGTATACACACCGGAAGTCAGTTTCTTTATAAGACCTGCTCTCAACATAAGTTTGTGGCTGGGAATCTCCGCCTCACGTGGGTCTTCCTTCAAAGTCGGTATACAACTTTCAGACCATCTCATCTTCGACATCTTTTTTCCCATTTCTTGTTAATCGTTTTAAGATTGCAATTAAAAAATAGTACGATATATACTAAGTTACTGCAGGTATTTATGCAAGATTGAAGTACTCTGCACATGATAATAGCCGACTTTCATCGAAAGAAGAACTGATGTCTTCGAGATTTCTGGAACGAGTAAGTGAAGGAACTGTCCTCTTCGATGGCGCCATGGGTACGATGCTTTATGAAAAGGGCGTCTTTATTAATCGCTGTTTCGATACGATAAACATATCTGATCCCGATCTTGTAAGGTCGATTCATTCAGATTATGTCGAATCCGGCGCTGATGTAATAGAGACAAATACTTTCGGAGCAAACCGTCTCAAGCTGAAGCTCCATGGTTTCGACGGAAAGCTCCAGGAAATAAACGCGGCGGGCGCAGTTCTTGCGAGAGAAGCTGCTGGAAGCGATGGACTTGTCGCCGGCGCGATCGGGCCTCTCGGAATACGAATCGAGCCCTGGGGACCGACTTCAAACTCAGAGGCACGGGAAGCTTTCTCTGAACAGGCGGTAGTCCTGCTCGAAGGTGGAGTCGATCTTTTTGTCCTCGAGACTTTTTCCGATCTTAACGAGATCCATCAAGCTATCATAGCTCTCAGGGAGATATCCGACCTTCCGGTCGTCGCACAGATGGCCTTACAACAGGACGGGCTTGGTATGTATGGGACGGAGCCCGGAGAGTTCGCAGTCAGGCTCAGTTCCTGGGGCGCCGATGTCGTGGGAGTCAACTGCTCTGTTGGTCCCCGGATGATGCTTGAAGCAATCGAAAAAATGGCAAATGTGGTCGGATCACATCTGTCGGCTCAACCTAACGCCGGAATTCCACAGAATGTAGATGGAAGAAATATCTATATGACTTCACCTGAATATATGGCCGAATACGCCAGACGACTTGTCAGTGCAGGTGCCTCGGTGGTCGGAGGCTGCTGTGGAACGACTCCTGATCATATTCGGGCTATGAGAAAGTCCCTTGTATCTGTCATGCCCGCCAGGCACAAGATTAATATCCCTGCCAGGATAAAGGATGATGAATGCGAAGTCTCCCCCATTCCCCTTGAAGAAAAATCTGTACTTTCCGGCCGAGTGGCCAGAGGAGAATTCGTAAGATTGGTCGAACTTGTCCCTCCCAGGGGCTGCAACCCGGAAAAAATACTCAGAGCCGCTCGTTTTCTCTCGGACAATGGCATCGACGCCATCAATATTCCCGACAGTCCAAGAGCATCATCCAGAATGAGTGCTCTGTCCTCTGCGGTTCTTATTGAGAGAGAATGCGGAATCGAGACAGTGCTTCATTATTGCTGCCGGGATAGAAATATTCTGGGAATGCAGTCTGATATACTCGGTGCTCAAGCTCTCGGCCTCCGGAATATACTAATTATAACCGGCGATCCAGTTAAAACAGGAGACTATCCTGACGCCACTTCAGTATTCGACATCGATTCCATAGGTCTGACAAATGTTCTTTACAGCCTCAACCGGGGACGAGACATAGGGAACCATTCTCTGGGAAGCCCGACATCGTTCTTCACTGGTGTAGGTGTCAATCCTGGAGCGGCTGACTTCAACCTGGAAATGGACAGATTTAACTGGAAAGTCGAAGCCGGGGCTGAATTCGCGATTACACAACCTGTATTCGACCTTGAGGTGTTTGAGAGGTTCATATCACGGCCTGAATCGCAGAATATTCCCATAATAGCGGGCATCTGGCCACTTACAAGTTTCAAGAACGCCGAATTCATGAATAATGAGCTTCCCGGAGTCTCTGTCCCGGATGCGATTCTCAAGAGGATGAAAGCAGCAGGAACCGGAGAAAAAGCCATGATGACAGGTGTGGAAATAGCGGTGGAGATCCTTGATAATCTCCTGCCCCACATTGCGGGCGTACAGGTCAGTGCTCCGTTCAACAGGTATGAGATGGCGCTTGGAGTCTTTGAAAGAATCAGAAAATAATTCTTTGGTGCTTTGGGAATTGAATACTAGAAGTTGAATCCTAGAAAGACATCGATCTGTGTATCATCATCGATCGTCTTGAAATCGGTCTTTCTCACGAAATTCAACCTTATCACCGGAAGATATCCGAGATTCATCTCGATACCGGTACCAATGCTTCCGAGCCAATCAGTATCCATTATGAATCCCTCGACCTTTCCAGCGTCAAGGAATAAGGACCCTCTGAACAATGGAAATTCTATTGAGCCGAATGGAAGCCTGACGATGAGTCCGTCTAAAAGAGGAAATCTGATCTCATTGTTCACAAGCAATGTCCTTCTTCCGGCATATTGACGGAAGTTATAGCCTCGGAGATCCCAGGAGCCTCCAAGATAAAAGAGTTGAATATCACTACCCCAGGCGTTTCTGCTTACAAATCTCTGTGCAAAAACGACTCTTCTACCAATATTAAAGTAATTCCGCAAATCGAGATTCAGAGTAGTACTCCCATACGTCGATCCGTCGAGGTCGATGGATTTTCCGACAGACACGCTCATGCGGTGCCCGTTAAGTGGGCCTCCTATACTCCACACAATATTATCTGAAGTGAACGATAGATAATTCGAAAGAAGCATCGACTTACCATCCTGCAAGCCAATATTTGTTATATCGTCGTCACGTTCCATAAATTTAAAAACTGTCTGAAGATCGACTCTTCTGAACTTGGAGAAAGGATAACTTAGTCCGCCCATCACACCGTACCTTCGTTCGAAACGGAACATGTCATAGATCGACCCTACATAACTCGCAAGATGAAAAGCTCCAAAAGCGTAATTAAGTCTGCGTGTCCTGTTTACGTATGTGAATCCGATATTTAGATTTTCCCAGAAATTAGAAAAATCGTCGGATGCGCTTCCGAACAGGAAAACCAGTTGATGGTCGCCCATGACATCCGTGAGAAAAATCTGGGCACCGTTCCCCATATATCCGTAATCAGGGTCTACCGCGAAAGCTGCAGCTATAAGATCCACACCAAATCGGACCCTGTAATCCTTATCCCGATATACTCCGGAAGTATCATGTGGAGACGGTTCCCATTTCCTGTCCGAGAGATCTTCGAACTTCTCAGGCCTTGAAGTATTATCTTCTTTGATCCTGCCACGATATATGTGATAAGTGCCGCCGCTGTAGGAAGCCGTTACGAATGTACGTCCATCGTGAGATGGGCAGGGTCCGAATGCTCCACCAAGCACATTGGTCTGTCTGGTGACCAATCCGTTCCTTTTCAGATAGATATCATGTGTCCCTTCCCGGTCGGAAGAAAAAAGAAATCCGCTTCCGTCCCGGAGAGGCCTTGGATCTATGTCAGCATTATCTCCCTGCGTCAGCTGTCTCACAATGCCTGTAGTGGTGTCGATTGAATAGATGGCCCTTCTTTCTCCTGGTTCCAGATCCCTTCTTTCGGAACTGAATATCACAACATCACTGCCTGGAAGCCAGCCAGGTGTCGTCTCTTCGTGATAGTCCTCAGTAAGTCTTCTAAAACTTCCATTCGACAGATCATGGATAAACAGGTCTGTCCTGCCATTAAAATCGATTGCTGAAAATACGACCGATTTCCTGTCATCCGAGATCGCCGGGGAATTGATTATCCGTGCTTTGTCGTAATCTATTTTTGCAACGACTTCTTCAACAGCCGTATCATAAAGATATATTGCATCCCGTTCACCGGATTTGGATACAAAAAGAAGAGTGTCGCCAATAGCTGAGATACTGCTCCGGAGTAGAGGAATAGATTCGAACCTGTTGCTTCTGCCACCTCTTATGACGTTTCTGCGTTTCCATTCGTTCTTTTTGTTCTTTCTGTGTTTCACAAGTTCAAAAAGATCGATGCTTCCCAATCCGAACCCAAGACAAAATACTCTGTCCTCTTCACCCTCCTCTCCACGCACCGTGACCGGATGATTTTCGAAAGACCATTCATCGGGAGATATCTGTTCCGCTATCTCTCCCACTCTACGCCTTGACATTATCGACGGGTAATGTCTTTTCCTCAGATATTCCTGCCAATCTCTGTCCAGTTCGTCCTCTTTAAGACCTATCGTTTTTTCGAGTACAAGGTCGAACCTGTCTGATTTCCACCAGTTCTCGAGGATCATTCTAACTGCCTTATGACCGAATCTTCCCGCGATGTAATGAAGAGCAGATTCACCTTCCTTGTACATCATGTAAGTTCCCAGGATCCTCCATAGATCCTGAAGAGAATATAGTTTCCCGTAAGTGACCGCATCCCTTATGAACATATCAGCCTCAGTGTCCGGGGCGCCATGCGCAAGAAACTCGGCTAGTCCTTCTGTAAACCAGAGAGGTGGGTGCGTATACGTGTATTTTCGTCTGGAGCTCATTACAGAATGGAGTTTTTCCAGCATGAAGACATGGACCATCTCATGTCGAAAAACCGATTTAAGACCGGAATACGATCCCATAAATGGCAAAGCCACGCGGCCTTTGATGAATTCAGTGAATCCGCCTGTTCCCTCTGACACCATGTATGGTATTACATTAGTCTCCTTGAAATCGTGGTGGGTCCCATAGAGGATTATCGGGATCTTCCTGTCGAATTCAAGGTCAAAATAATCTGAATATTCCTCATAGACATCTTCCACGAACCCCGAGACGAATTGAGCCAGCGCTATTTCTTCAGGATAATAGAATATTTCGGAATGTTCAGTTTCGATCACACGCCATTCTTTTGTTATATACTGAATCTTGTTTTTCCCGAACGGATACTGTGCCTGGGCTGGAGAGACGATGGCAGCTCCCAGAAGGATAATGGTCAATGTAAGGGCTTTACGCATAATTCCTCCGGAGGGGCTTTCACTCTAAATCTGTGCAAATGAAACATGGATAGCAAGCCTTATCGGCAAACAATGGCGCATCGGCTCTTCGAGTGGAATTAAACATGACTTAGAGGTAATTTCGCACTTCAAAATCACCCTTGAATGCCACGATGGCCGGGCCTTTCAGAAAGCAATCCTGCGCTCCATTCCCTGTAGGAATAAAATCTACTTTAAGAGTGTCGCCACTCGTCCCCCGGCATCTTAGTGGACTTCCTGTAATCCCCAGTGCGGCGCAAACAGCAGCCAGAGAGATAGCACCTGTCCCACAGGCCAGAGTCTCGTCCTCTACACCTCTTTCGTAGGTCCTGTACCTTACAAAGTCCTTCCCGATCACGGAGACGAGATTGAAGTTCACTCCCTCAGGTGCAAACTCGTCTGCGTTACGGACCTTTCTTCCAAGTTCCAGAAAACGTTCCCTGCTCCAGCTATCAACATCTTCTGTTACCAGCACTGCATGCGGAACACCACACACGGCGTATCCTACCTCTATGCCTGCATCCTCTACCGGCACTTGAAGTCTCATATCCCTGACAGATCCTACGCCGATCCTGACATCCTCTCCGATCATTTCAGCATCGATGGGTCCCGCTTTTGTCTCGAAAACCATCTTTTGGGACACAATACCCTTTAAATATGCAAAACTGGCAGCACATCTGGCACCGTTGCCACACATCTCGGCCTCTTCACCGTCCTTGTTGAAATACAGCATCCTGAAATCACATTTTTCCGAAGGACGGATCAGTATGAGTCCATCAGCACCTATGCCGGTATGATCGGTACACAGCGCATCTATCAGATGCCTGGAATAGTCGATTTCAGAAGACATATCCTCTATCATCACAAAATCGTTTCCAGCTCCATGCATTTTATAGAATTCAACTTTGTCCTTCACTCCTCCGCCCTTCCGATCGTAACCGGGGAAATGACTTTCTTTTCACCTGGAGAGACATTGATAGTATCAGGAAGTAAAATAAGAGGTTCAAGAATGATTCTGCTTGAATCGTCAGGTGCGTTATAGTTGCCCGGCAGGCTATCGGCAAGGACATCTATAAATGCACTGAAGAGATACGCTCCTGGCTTGACCTTATATATAAGGTAATTACCGAGCGTGTCAACCTTGGCGTAATACGAGTCCTCCAGAGGCGGAACTCCTTTTAATCTGACTGAAGGAATTCCTTCTACCCCGGTAGAGTCATTCAGGACACCCTCTATGCTGCCAGGTTCATCCGGGTCGATTACGTTAATATCGACATTTCTTGCAGATGTGTGAGCCGGGGAGAGGATAATGGTGTCTGGATGTTCCATAGCGAATTCTTTCCCAAAAGAATACTTCCCGTCCCCATCTGTGTCTTTGAATGCCCATACTCTGTATCCAGAACTATCTGCAGGGAGAGCCCTGAAAATGAAATTGCCAAATGGGTCAGCATAGGCGATCCTGGCTTCCGGAGCGGAATGCAGCTCTCTTGATGTATCGTCTTCTGCCTTTACCAGATATGCTACACCCATGGAATCCGGGGACTGCTTAAAAAGAATCTTCCCGGTTATATTTCCAGGGGGAATCCTGTCAGTCGTCGAAAAATAATACCTGTAATTTTTTCTGCTCTCGACAAGGTGATTGTCCCTGAATCCAGGCTGGATCAGAATGCATACTGTCGTTTCCGGAAGCTGTTCCCTGAAAATAAGTTCAAGGACAGTCCCTTTAGCGCTTATTTTCTCGAATTCAAGAGTCGGATAGGTCTTTATCCTGCTTTTGAAACTTTCGCCGTCGATCTTTTCCGAAAACTCGATGGTGACAGAGGAATTCCTTGAGACCCCGGTCGAGTCACTTGCCGGAATCACAGACGAGATCAGGGGGGCGGTTTTGTCCTCCGGCCCACCTGATGGCGGTTCTATGACGGCACACGAACAGAAAAGTGCAAGTAAACAACCCCATCGAAATCGATTCATATCCTCTACAGCTCTCTGTCTGTTGGCATCAGAAGTGCAATGATGGCTCTCTGTATGTGAAGTCGGTTCTCTGCTTCGTCATACACGACGGATCTTTTACTGTCGATCACGGAATCGCTGACTTCCTCACCCCGGTGTGCCGGAAGACAGTGCATAAAAATCGCGTTCCCGCCGGCAAGCCCCATAAGTTTATCGTTTATCTGATAGGGACGGAATACCCGAAGTCTCTCTGCTTTTTCCGATTCCTGCCCCATGCTGGCCCATACGTCAGAATAGATCACATCGGCATCTCTGACTGCCTCAGCAGGATCCTCAATCCATTCATAATCCAGATTTCCGTCTTTCTTTACTTCCGCAACATATGAATCTTCGAGCTGATAACCAGCAGGAGAATTCAGGACAAATTTGAACTGGAATCTTGCGGCAGCGTTCAGCCAGCTTCTTGCCACATTATTGCCATCACCGACAAACACAACTTTCTTTCCCTCGATATTTTCAAGGTGTTCTTCTATCGTCAATATATCTCCCATGACCTGACATGGATGCAGCAGGTCGGTAAGACCATTTATCACCGGAACAGAAGCATTGGCGGCAAGAGTGTCAACCATCCCCTGATCGAAAGTCCTGATCATTATTCCGTCTACATACCTGGAAAGTACTTCTCCGACATCCTTTGGAGACTCACGATTTCCGATTCCGATCTCTTTATCCGTTATATAGAGACTCGAACCACCCAGCTGCCTGATAGATATTTCAAAACTGATTCTTGTCCTCAAGCTAGGCTTGTGAAATATACACGCAAGGACGCGCCCTGGATGCGAAGGCTCAAGCTTGAACTCCCTCGCGAGAGGCTTCTGCTTTTTGCTGAGTTCAAGGATAACCCTGAGCTCATCCCTGCTGAAATCCCTGATCGACAGAAAATCCTTTTTACTCAATTTCATACGTCTTTCCTCCTAGAGTATGTACCTCGCAAGATCATCATCACCTATGATCTTGTCCAACTTATTCTTGACGAATTTTGCATTTACACCGACTTTTTGTATCTTCGGGTCTGGAAGATCGAAAAGCAGATCCTCCAGCAAGCTCGTAAGGATCGTGTGCAATCTCCTGGCTCCGATATTCTCCATCTTCTGATTGACCGAATACGCCATTCGGGCTATCTCTTTAATTGCGCCGAGAGTAAAGGTCAATCTGCAGCCTTCAGTTTCTATCATTGTCTGATATTGCTTAACAAGCGCGTTTTCCGGTTCCAGAAGAATTCTTTCAAAATCTTCAGCTGTCAACTGATCGAGTTCCACTCTTATCGGAAACCTCCCCTGCAATTCGGGGACAAGATCAGATGGTTTCGACATGTGAAAAGCCCCTGCTGCCATAAAAAGGATATGATCAGTTTTTACCTGGCCATATTTCGTGCTCACATTACAACCCTCTACTATGGGCAGAATATCCCGCTGCACACCTTCCCTCGAAACGTCGGGGCCGTGTCCACCCGATCCTGTTCTGGCAATCTTGTCGATCTCGTCAATGAATACTATCCCGGTCTCCTCTACAGCTGAAATGGCACGAGATACAATTGAATCCATATCGACAAGTTTTTCCTTCTCCTCATGAATCAGTATCTTCCTGGCCTCTTCCACTGTGACTTTCTTCCCTTTCTGACGGCGCGGCACCATTTTCTCCAGGCCTTCAGGAAACTTGATCCCCATTTCTTCGATACCCGATCCTGAAAATATCTCTATCATTGGATGTGCTTTGTCGAAAGTCTGAATTGTCACCTCGCGGTCGTCAAGGTCACCGCTTTCAAGTTTCTTCCTGAGTTTATCCTTCGTTCGCTTACGCCTTTCCTCCGTCTCTGTATCCATCACCGCTCCCCCGGTCGCAGCGGGTAGTAGCAGGTCGAGCAGCCGGTCTGTAGCATTTTCAATTGCTGCTATTTCAACTTCCAGAAATACTTTTTCCTTTTCCATGCTTATCCCGACCTCTACAAGGTCCCTTATCATGGATTCGACATCTCTGCCGACATAACCTACCTCCGTAAACTTGGTAGCCTCGACCTTTACGAACGGAGCCTGGGCAAGTCTGGCGAGACGCCTTGCGATTTCGGTCTTTCCTACACCGGTAGGACCGATCATTATTATGTTATTAGGAAGTATTTCTTCACGAATCTTATCTACTATCCTTCGTCGTCTCCACCTGTTTCTAAGGGCGATCGCTACAGATCTCTTCGCCTGCGTCTGCCCGATTATGTATTTATCCAGTTCGGCGACAATCTCGCCAGGTGTCATTTCTCTCATCATTTACCATCCCGGAGAGTTTCGATTGAAATGTTGTCATTCGTGTATATACATATCCCTGCAGCTATCTTCAGGGACTCTTTAACGACTGATTCCGGGTCAAGCCTGGTATTCGACCTCAATGCCCTTGCCGCAGCCAGTGCGTAAGAACCGCCTGAACCTATCGCAAGTATATCATCGTCAGGTTCCACTACATCTCCCTTGCCTGATATAAGAAGGGAATGTTTTGCATCCATTACGACAAGTAGCGCTTCCAGATGACGCAGGATCTTATCGCTACGCCAGTCCCTAGCCATCTCGACTGCTGCCTTCATCATATTCCCGTTGAATTCATCGAGTTTCCCCTCGAATCTGGAGAACAGAGTCATCGCGTCAGCAGTGCTTCCAGCGAACCCGGCAAGGACGGTTTTGTCACGGATAGCTCTTATTTTTCGTGCACCATGTTTTACAACGGTATCACCAAAAGTAACCTGTCCGTCACCGCCTAAAGCGGCCTTTTTCCCAATTCGTACACCAAGAATCGTAGTTCCCTTGAACATATCTCCTCCCATGCATCCACACTAAACAGTAAAATCAGTTTCATAATCGTCATTCAACTTCCTGCTCCTGAGCGGGTACACTCTTCATGCTCTTGGATGAGCCAGATCGTATACTTCCCTTAGACGTTCGGATGTCAGGTGAGTATATATCTGTGTCGTCGAAAGATTTACATGCCCCAGGAGATCCTGTACCGCGCGAAGATCCGCTCCAGCGTCAAGAAGGTGAGTCGCGAAAGAATGCCTGAGGACGTGAGGACTCATCCTGGAGAGAGAAGCGACCTGTTCGAGATATTTTTTTACTATCCTCTGCACGGTTCGCCTGCTTATGGGCCTTCCTCCCCTACCCGCTATGAGGGGAAGGTCTTTCCATTCTGAATATTGTGTTGAAATGGATCGGTCTTTCAACGCTTCTTCAGGAATGCCATATTCTCCTGAAATATAGATCTTCAGAGATTCCGCTGATTTGCCTGACAGCGGCAGGAGACGTTCTTTCAGCCTTTTGCCGAGAACCAGGATCGTTCCCCTGGAGAAATCACAATTTTTCAACGAACATCCGACCAGTTCGGCAAGCCGCATACCGGTTCCATATAGAAGTTCGAGGACAGCCCTGTCCCGGACTCCTTTTCTATTGGTCATATCTGGAAGAGACATCATCCTTTCCATTGCATCTTTTGCGGCAAACTCGGGTAGATCTCTTCCAGTCTTAGGTGTATTCAACCCCACAGTCGGATCGGTTTTTGTATAATCATGGCTCAGGCAGAACGAGAAGAAGGATCTTAATGAAGCAACTTTCCGCGCTATCGACCTGGGTGAATAACCATCTCTTGAAAGAGTGCCAAGATAAGATCGCAAAGCTATGCCATCGATTTTTTCCGGACTGTCAGAGCCTGTCTCCACCTTTATATATTCAGCAAATTTCAATATATCTGACTCATAAGCGAGCAGAGTCGATTCCGAGACTTTCTTTTCGATGCCGATATGCAAAAGATATTTCTTCAGGAGTCCGAGCATGCAGCCTCCATTTGACCTGAGTGACAACTCTTTCTTCCTCTCGGGAACCATATCATGTTATTGATCAGCACATCAAGTAGATCGAGGCATGTCAAAAGATTGTTTATCAAGGAACGATTTGAGTTTTGTCAGGGAGCGCTCCACCTTCTTCGCCTTTCTCTCTCTTCGCTTTCCACTTATGGGAGGAAGTATGCCAAAATTTGCGTTCATCGGCTGAAACCGGGAGCTTTGGCTAGTAAGATGCGCCTGAAGGCCTCCAAGCAATGTTTCGGACGGAAATATGACTGGCGGATGGCCCTCAAGATACTCAAAGATATTGATCGATGTAATCAGCCCGTGAGCAATCGATTCGACATAGCCTTCAACCCCGGTGATCTGGCCGGCGAAAAACAGGCCATCCCTCCTGCTGGACATCTGTCTCTTGTCAAGCAGGTACGGCGAATCCAGGAAAGTATTTCTGTGAATTGCGCCGAATCGCACGATCTCAGCGTTCTCGAGACCGGGTATCAAGGCCATCATTCCTTTCTGAGCTCCCACGGTCATCTTCGTCTGAAACCCGACCAATCCAGCAATAGTCCCCTCAATACTCTCCTGCCTGAGTTGGATGACTGCGTATGGTTCTTCCCCGGTAACAGGGTCGACAAGTCCCCTTGGCTTCAAAGGACCATACCTCATGACATCATCTCCTCTTGAAACCATCACTTCAACCGGGAGGCAGGCTTCGAAACACTTTCCGTCCTCAAAATCATGTCCGGCACGCTTTGATGATTTACGTATATACTCTAGCAGAAGGAGATAATTCTCTTTGTCAAGGGGTACGTTCCAGTAATCCGGGGCACCCTTTCCATAACGTGATGCCTTAAAGACCTTTGAATGATCTATGCTGTCAACAGCTATCGATATCGATATCGCATCATAGAAGAAAAGATTGTCTTTACCGAAGTGTTCCATCACCGCACTTGATAACAGGTCGGATGTCAGAGGCCCTGTGGCGATGACTCCGACAGGAATATCCAGATCAATCTGTTCCCTGCCAGACAATTCGATCATGCTTTCTTTCGCCACTACCTCCCCGACTTTACCGGAAAAAACATCCCTGTCCACAGCAAGTGCGTGTCCCGCAGGAACCCTGGATTCAGAAGCTATCTTCAGAAGCTTGCATCCAAGCATTCTAAGTTCTCTCTTCAAAAGACCAGAAGCGGTCTCGGCATTGTCGGATTTCAGGGAATTGCTACAGACTAGTTCAGCCAGAGATCCTGTGCGATGAGCAGGAGTCATCTTACCCGGGCGCATTTCAATCAGTTCAACCTGCAAACCCCGGGAAGCCAGCTGAAGAGCGGTCTCGCATCCGGCCAGACCGCCGCCGACTACGACGATTTTTTCCATCAGGGAGTTACCTCATGCTTGCATGCTGGGCATTTACGATAGGAGCCTTTTGTCTTTGTGTTCTTTTCTACCATCCACCCGTTTCCGCATGCAGGGCATTTTTCAGTGATCGGTTTATCCCAGCTGGCAAATTTACAAGATGGATACTTTGTGCATCCATAAAAGACCTTTCCCCTTCGAGTCTTCTTTTCTGTGACTTCACCCTTGCATCCATCTTCAGGGCAGGAAATCCCCATACTTATCGCTTCTGTATATTTACATTCAGGATAATTGGAACATGCGATAAATCTGCCGAAACGGCCGCTCTTGTAGGCAAGTCCTCCTCCGCAATCGGGACATTCTCTTTCGAGCTTCTCTTCTTCTTCCAAAGACCTCGCAAATTTGCATTCAGGCCATCCGGGGCAGGCGAGGAATAGACCGTTTCTGCTCCATTTTTTAATCAGTTTTTTACCACACTTTTCACATAGCTCTTCTGTTTCTTCCTGAAAAGATTTCTTTATTTCCGCCTGCTTACCCTTGAACGCTTCTAAATCGACATTGAGAGGTTCATAGAAGAAACTTACGACATCCTTCCACGCTTCATCCGCATCCTCTACTTTATCCAGCTCGTTTTCCATCCTTGCCGTAAAATCGACGGCGAATATGTCGTTAAATGATCCTGAAAGAGATTTCCAGACCGCCTCTCCAAGTTCGGTGGGACATAGCGCCTTGTTTTCCCTGGATGCATATTCTCTCGCGAGGATAATACTGATGATGCTGGCATACGTACTCGGGCGTCCTATACCTTTATCCTCCAGTTCCTTAATAAGCGAGGCTTCAGAATATCTTGATGGAGGTTCTGTAAAATGTTGATTCGAGTCCATAGAGTCTATAGCCAGCTTCTCACCATCAGCCAGGTCGGGGAGCCAGCTTTCGTCTTCAGTTTTTCTGTCGGGGAAAATTGCCAGAAAACCGGGAGATTTAAGTCTTCTCCCATTAGCCCTCAACTGATACTCATCACCTGAAGCAATATCAACCTCTTTTACGCTGTAAACTACCGGCATTGCGAGAGAAGCGAGAAATCTCTGCCATATAAGTGTATAGAGAGCGCTCTGATCCTTATCGAGATACTTGCTTATCTCATCTGGCATCCTGAAACAATCGGTCGGACGGATGGCTTCGTGAGCGTCCTGCGACCTTTTTGCTTTCCTGAAACCTCTTTTCCCATCAAATACGTTTTCCTTACCGAACTTTTCTGCTATGAGTTCCTGCCCCTGCCTGAACGCATCGTCACTGACACGAGTCGAATCGGTCCTCATATAGCTTATAAGTCCAGATGATCCTTCTGATCCCAATGAAACACCCTCATATAACTGCTGCGCGATCATCATCGTCTTTTTTGCGGAGAATCCGAGCCGACTTGCTGCCTCTCTCTGCATGGTACTCGTAATAAATGGGGGCTGCGGATTGCGCTTCTTTTCTTTTTCTGTCACCTTTGAAACGACAGGGTCCGATACTTTTATCTTATCCAGTATCTTCGACGCGCTTTCACCATCTTTGATCTCTGGATTCTTTCCCTGAATCTTGAACAGACGTGCCTCGAATTTTTCCCCGGCTGAATTCTTGAGTATTCCTTCTATCGTCCAGAACTCCGCTGGAATAAACTGCCTGATCTCCTCTTCACGTTCGCACAGGAGCCTCAGCCCGACACTCTGCACCCTGCCAGCCGAGAGCCCCCTATAAAATATCTTCCACAAAACCGGGCTGATGAGATAACCGACGAGTCTATCCAGGATTCTCCTTGCCTGTTGTGCGTTTACCTTGTTCATGTCGATCTCGTGAGGATTCTCTACCGCTTCCCTTATCGCG
>JAHOYU010000083.1 GCA_019038625.1 Candidatus Latescibacterota bacterium
ATAAGTGGTGGGCAATACTGGACTCGAACCAGTGACCCCCTGCGTGTAAAACAGGAGGCCTGAAAACTCTTTGTAATGATGAGAAATATGCCTGATTTTACGCAACTTACGGCGATATAAAATGTTATAAGGACTTGACTGTTCCCGAAATGGGCGTATACTCATTATTAACAACAGGTTATGGTGCCCCCGGAGTGCCCTGAATATCCTTCAGGCCCCCTGTCAGGAGTTGAGATTATTGCCGAAATTAACGAAAATACTCGTAGATAACCTGAAGCCGAAAGAGCGAGATTATCGGTTAAAAGTCAATGCAGGCTGCCTGCTAACCTGCCGAAGACAGGCTATCAAGCTAAACGCGGTAATAATGAAAAGATGGCACACCAATGATCGAAGTCGATATTGAATGTGCCATCATGATTCCGTATCAGGCCTGGAAGACGGTTGCTTCTTCTGTCTTGACCTGCTGAAAGAACTTGCACATGGAACAATTGGCCATCTTATCCACGAACGAGCCCTGAACCTTGCCTCCGCACAGGGTGCCAGCGACCTTCCAGCAATAGCGTCCGGCTCCCTTGCCACCGTTCTTGCCATTGTGTGTGAAGTTTGTCGCGGCAGCACATACACCAAGATCCTTTTCCTTTGCTCCACCCGGCTCACGACCACAATCCATGACTTCCCAGCAATTCTCCTTCATTAACTTTCTCCTTCCATAGAGCGTGTTGGATGAGACTCCTCTCCTGCCACTACATCAACAGGCACGATCAGTGGATCGTCAGTGACAGGGTTCACCACCCGATTAACCGGCTACCAGGTCCGCCAGAGTAAACTCGGCCAGATAGTCACTGACCACACGGTCGAGGCCCTGCCAGATCCTGCGAGTCGGACAACATTCCTCACGAGAACAGTCTTTCCCTGGCTCAAGACAGTGAACCACCTTTTCTGACACTTCCAGGGCCTGCAAGATGTCATTGAGGGAAATATCTCGCGGGTCCCTTGCCAGTGAGTAGCCCCGTCCCCTGACCACCCGGACCAGGCTCGTTGCCTTCAGGCGGGACATGATCTGCTCGAGGAACTTCACGGAAAGATCCTGTCGCCTGGCGATGCTTGCGACTGAGATCGGACCATCCTGTCGTTCACTGGCCAGATCGATAAGAGCGCGAGTTCCGTATCGGGTTTGTGCAGATAAATGCATGGTCTCCTCACAGGTTCCTAGTAACAACTAGGAAGTTCGTCCGGAATACTGAATACTTTAGTGAAATCCCTCATATAAAAAGCCCGTGGCATTCGCCATGGGCTTTTAATCTATCTTCCCGTACTGTAGGGAATATTCCGTATATCGATGATCTCAGGTTTTGTGGCCTTTTCCCAGGACCCTCAGGCTCTAGAGAAGTTTCTTTATCTCTGCCAAAAGCACATCCGGCTGGATCGGTTTCTCCAGAAAAGCTTCGACAGGATTCCATTCATCGTTACCGGCTGACGACTTGAAATCGATACCGGTCTGTTCCTTGACTCCAGTAAGCATCAGGATAGGGATGCCGCTGTATTCCGGATCGTTTTTCAGTTCCCGGGCCATCTCGAACCCATCCTGCCAGGTCGTCATCATGACATCCAGGATCATGAGGTCGGGTTTTTCCGCCCTTATCTTCTCCCAACCCTCGATCTTGTCCGCAGCTGTCACGACCTCGTAATCCTCACCTTCAAGGATGGCCTGCAGTGAATCACGTATATCCTTATCGTCGTCTGTCACCAGGATCTTTACCTTTGCCATTCTCTACCTCACATGGTTGAAACAAGTTCCAGATCGAATCCGGTTTTTAGTGGATAACCATTCCATACGCTTCAGCATCCTACCAGATTCCCTTTTTCAAAATCAACAATTTATCACGAGACCTTTATTACAATACCGGCATCATAACGGTGAATGTAGAACCTTCGCCTTCCCTGCTTTTCACAGAAAGATTTCCCCCATGCCTCTCCACGATCTGTTTTACGATCGACAGTCCCAACCCCGTTCCCTCGTTCGCGCTCTTCTTCGCGTTGGTGGCCCGGAAAAATTCGTCGAACACATGCTCGACCTCACCTTCCGGAATGCCGATTCCCGTATCGGTAAAATCGAGCCTCACTCTGTTATCCTGAACTGCCGCCTCCAGGTGGACAGTCTTTCCCTCTGGCGTATACTTGATCGCATTGAACAGAAGGTTGGTTATCATCTCGTTGATGGAGAACTCGTCGCCGGTCATATTTCCGACCACCTCGGCGACTCTGGATGTCAGGGTTATCGACTTGTCCTCCGCCTTGCGGCCGACCGTCTCGATTGCGCCAGAGATGGAATCGACCAGAGAGAACTCTTTGGTCTCAATGTGTCCGCTCAGCCTCATCTGGGTAAGATTGAGCAGCTCTCGCACAAATGCTGTAAGTTTCTCGTTCCGCGTCACCGCTCTTTTCAGGAAATCGGACTGCTTTTCATTCAGTGGCCCCGATTTCTCGCTGGCGGCAACGAAGAGGCAGCTCTGGATCGCCGCCAGGTGTCCCTTGATATCGTGTGTGACGCGGGAGACATATTCGTCCTTTATCCGGTCCTTTTCCTTGAGTTGCTCGTTCGCCTCCCTGAGTGCCTGTTCTTTCTTCTGAAGTTCTATATAGAAAAGATTCTTCTGCATAAAATCGATCTGACGTGCAGCCGCTTCAGCGAAGAAGAACATCTCCTTCGGCGATTTGAGCTCAAGGATATCGATGTAGAGTACATCGATGTTTTCGCCCGTGTCGTTCACCCGCGCCCCGAATACAAGGTGAGGCCTCTGTGAATCGATGATAGTCAGTTCGACATTCCCACTGGAGGCGGGCCAGCTGCTAGCCATCACCGGTTTATCACCTGTCCTTACCGCATCGAGTACGCGCCGCGAAAGGGTCAGGTTCGTCTCTGTCTCATTCCCTCCAAAATGGCAGGCCAGGATATCAGGTATCTCGGGCATCGGTCGGGACTTTCCTGGCAAACGTACTATCGCGACAAGGGTATTGAGCACCTCGGAGAGACGCAGACAGGCTTCCGAGTAAAGCCCCGATGGACTACGCAGTTCGAGCAGGCCAACCGTGAATTGGTTGAGGTGCTGCATCAGATCGGGCGACAGGATCGCAACCTCGTCGTCCTTGAAAGAGACAATATCCTCATGCGCCTCCCCGTCCAGCATCGTCAGTGCCGAACGAACGGAAGTGCCGGACCTTAACTCCTGCTCCGCCGATTCGATCAGAGTCAGAAGGAAAGATCCGATGAATATCTTCTGGTTGGAAGAGACAGCCTGCGCCTTTACCTTCTTGTCGTCGATATATACACCGTTGTTGCTGTCCATGTCCTCGATGATCCAGCGACCGAATGGGTCCTGGAAGATCCTCGCGTGAAGCCTCGACACCATCTTATGATCCAGCACGACATCGCAGTTCTCCCCGCGACCTATCGTCATGCCTTTCGGTATGAGCGTAATCTTCCTCTGCTCTCCCTGTCCTGAAATACTGAGTTCTGTATTAGACATTTTTCTCACGCCCGGGATATCTGCCAAACCAGCTTCCAGCGAGAAGTGCCTGCAGCAGAAAGATAGAAAAATACTCCCCTCACGAAGAGGGAGAGGATACCTTAAATCCAGTAGAGAGGCAAGTACTTAAGTGATTAAATAGTTATTTGTGATCGGGCCGGGTGGGTTCATTTACGAATAATTGATATCCTGATCACCAACAGACCGGCAGGATGACTGTGAAAGTAGACCCTTTGCCTTCAATGCTTTTCACCGATATATCACCGCCATGCCTCTCCACGATCTGCTTTACTATCGAAAGGCCCAGCCCCGTTCCATCGCTGACTTTTTCCTTCGCGTTAGTGCCCCTGAAAAACTCGTCAAACACACGCTCGACTTCATCTTCGGGGATGCCTATACCTGTATCAGAAAAATCGAGCCTCACGCTGTCTTCCTGTACTATCACCTCCAGATGGACAGTCTTTCCCGCCGGTGTGTACTTTATCGCATTGAAGAGAAGGTTGACCATCATCTCTCTGATGGAGAACTCGTTCCCGGTCATATTCCGGACGGACGAATCGACATTGCGTGTCAGGGTGATCGACTTCTCCTCTGCTTTATGGCCGACTGTCTCAAATACAACGGCGATGGAATCGGGGAGAGAAAATTCGTTCCTGTCCATCTGCCCACACAGCTTCACCAGAGTCAGGTTGAGCAGTTCTCTCACAAATGCAGTTAGTTTTTCATTTCGTTTCACCGCTCTATTCAAAAAATCGGCCTGCTTTTCGGTCAGGGGTCCCGATTTCTCGCTGGAAGCCACAAAGAGGCAGCTCTGGATCGCAGCCAGGTGACCCTTGATGTCGTGGGTGACGCGGGATATATATTCATCCATTATCCGGTCATTTTCCTTCAGTTGTGCTTTGGACTCCCTGAGTTCCTGCCTTTTCTTATGCAGATCCTTACAAAAAAGCTTCTTTTGCGTATTATCGATCTGCCGCACCGCTGCTTCGATAAAACAGAACATCTCCTTCGGCGATTCAAGTTCCGTGATGTCCAGATAAAACAGATCGACATAGTCGTCCATCTCGTTCACCCGTGCCCCGAATACGAAATGGGGTCTCGGAACGTCGGCTGGCTCGGCATTCCCACCGGAGGAATGCGAACTACTCGTCATCACCAGTGTATCTTCTGTCCTCACCGCTTCGAGTACGCGCCGCGAAAGGGTCAGTTTCGTCTCAGTCTCGGTCCCACTCCAATAACATACGAGTATATCCGGCCTCTCAGGAATCGGCCTTGATCTGTCAGGCACCCGTACTATCGCGACAAAGGCATTTAACATCCCGGAAAGACGCAGACAGGCCTCGGTGTATAGCTCCGGGGGATTGCGTAATTCACGCAGGCCCACCGTAAATTCGTTCAGATGCTTCGCGAGATCCGGGGAAAGGATCGGAGTTTCCTTGTCCCCGAAAGAAACGAAATGCTCACCATCTCCTTCATCCTTTACCCTGATAGCCGCCCGAGCATACTTACTTGAAATCAGCGCCCGATCGACCGGCTCCCACAACGTCAGAAGAAAAGAGCCGATAGATATTTCCTGGTTGGATTTCACAACTTGCGATTTGACCTTCTGCTCATCGACGAACACTCCGTGCCTGCTGTTCATGTCCTTGATGATCCACCGGCCGAATGGATCTTGAAAGATCCTTGCGTGAAGCCTCGATATCATTTTGCCATTCAGCACAATGTCGCAGTTCTCACCACGACCAATAGTCATGCCTTCAGGTACAAGAGTAATCTCCCTCTGCTCATCTTCTCCCAAAATGACAAGTTCTATTTCGGACATTTTTTCACGCCCATAATGCCCACCGCCTGAGCTTCCCGCAAAAGAAGCCAGCGGCAGAAGATAGAATAGTGCTCCCCGTATGAAGCCCTGAAGAGTACCGCAAATCCAGCCCAAAGACAAGTGGTCAAGTGATTAAATCGAGCGTGACGCTCCCGAAGTCCATGATCTTTTCAACCGATTACCCGCACACGATCGCGCTGGACTGCTTTGATACTACCCTGCCTACCACTGCGACATGTGGACACTCTCCATCCTTCAACTCATCGATTATCTGCCCAGCAGCCGAAGGTGGCGCGGCCATGAGGATACCGCCGGATGTCTGCGCGTCGTACATCAGCATCTTCAGGTTGTAGTCGGCAGACTTGAAACTGCAGGAAGGTTCAGCGTATTCCTGGTTCCTGAAAGCAGCCCCCGGAATGCACCCGCTTTCGGTCAAACTGTACGCACCGTTCAACAGAGGGACACTCCCGCTTTCGATCTCCAGGGTCACGCCGCTTGCCCTTGCAAGCTGTGTCGCGTGTCCAAGCAGGCCGAATCCTGTTATGTCTGTCGCGCATCTTACATCATATTTCTGCATCATCTCTGCTGCCGCCCGGTTCAGTTGTTTCATATTCTCCAGCGCCGACCTGTAACTTCTCTCCTCATCGAGATTCAGCCTGTGGCCCGCGCATATCACGCCTGTACCGATCGGTTTCGTGAGTATCAGCACATCATCCTGTTTCGCCCGGTCGTTCGTGATCATTCGGTCCGGATGTACTTTCCCGGTGACGGAAAGTCCGTATTTTGGCGGCGAATCGCTCAAAGTATGGCCGCCGACAATGACAGCGCCTGCCTCGGTGACCTTGTCATGTCCGCCAAGCAGAATATTCCTGTAGACCTCCATCGGGATCTCGTTGTCGGGAAACATGATGATGTTCAGGGCTGTGAGCGGTTCACCACCCATGGCGTAGACATCGCTCAGCGCGTTTGCCGCGGCGATCTGTCCGAACTCATAGGCGTCCGAGCAGATCGGCGGAAAGAAATCAGTCGTCTGAATAAGAGCCAGATCGGCAGAGATCCTGTAAACACCGGCATCGTCAGAAGTATCTATTCCCACAAGAAGGTCGGGATGTTCGGGGCGCGGGAGACTGTCGAGGATCCGGCTCAGTTTGCGGGCAGGAAGCTTGGCCGAACATCCTCCGTATTCCACCGTGGTCAAAAGATCAAAACTCATACTTCTATGTTTCCTTCCAGGATCTCTCTGCTTCTTTCTACCATTTCATTGCTCAACTCAGGGATAAACGAGATGGTCCGCTTCGGCCAGAGCTGTGAGAATATCGTACGCATTCGAGATCTTCCCCGCAGCAACGCGTTCCTTTACTTCATAATGATCGACACAGGTCCCACACAAGACGACTTCGACTCCCATGGCCTCGAGATCTTTCAGGTTATTCACTACTGGTGAATCGTCCAGCGCGAGGTCTATCCCCTTGTGATACAGGATGATCTTCCGGGGCAGCAGGTCCAGCTCCCCGATCGTGCCGAAGAACCCCGCCGTAAGGATCTCGCCAAGTTCGTCGTCGGCCACCCGGCTGGTCTTGAAGACGAAGGAATAATTCCCGATCCTTTCGGTCGGCAGGACACAGTATTCCTCCACTTTTGTCGAGGTCATATCCTCTTTCGATTTTATCACTGTAAGTTCGAAGACCCCGTCCTTTTCCGTGAATGTGACTTCCATTCCGTTATCCTTCAGGAATCTTTCGACATTGATCTTCGATGTCTCGTTGTCGATAAGAACTCTCATCTTCTCGTTCAGGCCGATTCCGGTGAGGCCCTTTCTGGTCATTATCAATGGCTCAGGGCAAGACCGGCCCCTGGCATCTACTTCCTTCATCCGTGACCTCTCTATCTGTCTGTCTGATATTCCACGATCCTGTTTTCCCGTATCGCTATCTCATTCAGGGGTTTCTTCTTGTAAATGTAATCTTTTAATCACCGGCTAACAAGGTATCACTGAAAGTGATTTACTTGGGGTGAGTGAACCTGTATTTTGGGCTGGTTGAAAGAGTCCTGACGCATTGTTGAAAGAGCCCTTAGACATTCGGGAGTAAAAGTAGAATATGAGATATCTGTCGATCATTTCAATCTCACTTCTTGTCCTTGCTGGCCCGTGGTCCTGTCTGTACGCGCAGGACGACATTCCCTCATATACGATGGAGGAAGAGATCGTCGTGACGGCAAGCAGGGTCCCAAGAGTGTTTTCAGATATCTCGAGGAGCATCGTCCTGATAGATCGCGAGGATATCGAGAATGCCCCGGTTAACAGCATCCAGGAACTGCTGGAGTATGCCGCCGGAATCGATCTCAGGCAGCAGGGTGCCGGAGGGATCAGGGCAGATCTGTTTATTCGCGGCGCTTCGTTCGAGCAGACACTTGTGCTGCTGGACGGAGTCAAGCTGATCGACCCCCAGACGGGGCACCACAACCTCGATCTGCCGGTGGCCCTCGCCGATGTGGAGAGAATAGAGGTGTTGAAGGGCCAGGGCTCCAGCATATACGGACCTAACGCGTTCGGCGGGATAATCAATATTATCACAAGGAAAAGCTCGGAACACCGTGTGAGACTATCCGCCGGTTACGGAGAAAACGATACCCGCGACGGAAGTATTTCCATTTTTTCGAGTTCTGACCGGAGCTTCCACAGGCTATCGCTTTCCGGCCGATTCTCGGACGGATACAGGGAAAGTACCGAGTATGACGACAGGAACGTGTCCTACTACGGAAGATACGGCCCGGAACAGACAGAGATCGACCTGACCACCGGGTACAACAGAAGGAAGTTCGGAGCGAACGGATTCTACGGATCGTCCTCCACCCGCCAATGGGAAGAGACCGAGACGACGTACCTGAAAACAGGGCTGTCGGTGAGAAGAGGAGACATCCTCGTCAATCCCCGTCTCTTCTACAGACGCCATAAGGATCATTATATATGGGACCGTGACAATCCCGAGTTGTACGAGAATTTTCATACGACCGAAGTATATGGTAGTGAACTACAGATCGATATCGACTCGCCCGCGGGTCATATCATCCTCGGAGGGGAATACAGCGCGGACATGATAAGGAGCAACAAGCTAGGCGACCACGACCGGTCCCGGACAGGGTTGTTCATCGAGCATCTGCCGCATACCGGAGACAGGATCGACCTCTCCCTCGGCCTTTCGGCCCATCACTATGACAACATGGGCTGGAAAGCATGGCCGGGAATCGACGCGGGATACAAGCTCGGGCGGTCCGGAAAACTGTTCGCCTCCACCGGATCGGCCTTCCGCCTTCCAACATACACGGAACTCTACTACAACGATCCTGAACACGAAGGAAATCCCGATCTTCTTCCCGAAAAGTCATGGAATTTCGAGACAGGCATTTCACGTACCGGCCGGCTCCTGTCTGGAAGCATCTCCTGGTTCTACCGCGACAGCGATTCGATCATAGACTGGGTGAAGAGCGGATCAGATGAAATGTGGCGGAGCAGGAATATCGCCAGTACCGAGACGAGAGGCATCGAGTGCCGTGTCAGGTGGCGGGATATCAGCCCCTTCCCCCTGCTCGTCATAGACGATATCGACCTGAGCTATACATGGATAGATTCTTCCGCGGACCTCGAAGGTGTCGTATCGTCATATGCTATCAACCACCTTAAAAACCATATTGTTCTGCGGGTCAGGTACGGACTGCCGAAGATCGGCATCTCCCAGGGATGGGTCATCGGATACGAGGAGCGATGCGGATTCAGAGAGAGATTCCTCGTCGATCTCAGGACCGGATGGCGGACCGGGGAATATTTTATCTACCTTGATCTGATGAACATCACAGATAACACTGACGGAGATTATCTGTTCGTACCGGGGCCGGGAAGGCGGATCATGATGGGCCTGACCGTCCAGTTTTGAATATCAGGCATTTAAATCGAAACTTGACCTCACTACAAATCGTATCTATGGTAGTTGCGGGGGTGTAAAGAAAATGAACGAACCAGAGATTCTTTCCAACAGATCAGGTTCTGCGGGAAGAGCAAATTCCATAAAAAGATTCAGTTCCAGAGTCACGAATAGTCCTGTGCTGGCAATAATGATCCTCGCGTTGTTATTGTCCTCAGGAACAGGATCGCGGCTCTGCGCTCAGATCAACAGGCTTCAATTCGAAGAGATCTCGATCGACGAGGGCCTGTCCCAGAGCATCGTAGAGCGAGTGATCCAGGACAAAAAGGGATTCATGTGGTTCGGGACCGAAGACGGACTGAACAAGTATGACGGTTATACCTTCACTATACTCCGGCATGATCCCGACGATCAGAACAGTCTCAGTTATAACCATATCCTCTCGCTGGCAGAAGACAGATACGGATTCATATGGGTGGGTACTTTCCACGCTGGCCTCAACAGGCATGATCCGAACACAGGTGATTTCAAACTTTATATGAATGATCTCGATGACCCTCTCAGCATCAGCCATGATTATATAAGCGTCATTCACGAGGACCGTTCCGGCGACCTCTGGATCGGCACCGCTGACGGGCTCAACCGTTATGTCAGGGACTCTGACAATTTCTCCAGATACCTTACCGATCTTGAGAGCAGGACCGAAAACGAAGAAATCGAGATCCTCGAGATCAGGGAGGACCACCTCGGCAACCTTTGGATCGGGACAGACGGAAACGGACTTATAAAATTCAATGCCGACAAAAGCGAATACACGCAATATATCAATGACCCTTCGGATCCCTTCTCCCTGGGCAACAATTCAGTAAGAGCGATCTGCGAAGACATGGCCGGGATCATCTGGATAGGTACAATAGGGGGAGGATTGAACAGGTTCGACCCTGCCACCGAGTCCTTCACCCGATATGTAAATGACCCTGACGACCCCCAGAGCCTGAACCACAACCAGGTCTTCGCCATTTACGAAGATCCCGACACCATGCTCTGGATCGGCACAAATGGAGGAGGACTCGACCTCTTCGACAGGGACCTGGGTAGTTTCATTCATAACGTGACCGATCCGAACGACTTGACAAGCATCAGTTACGACGAGATCTATGATATCTACGAGGACCGTTCCGGCGTCATCTGGCTCGGCACTTATGGAGGAGGCACAAACAGGTTCAACAGGAAAAGAAAAAAATTCAACCTGTACAGACCCGACCCAAACAATCCCAACAGCCTGAGTGATGATATCGTCTGGTCTATGGTCGAAGACAAGGAAGGGATACTCTGGATCGGCACCCACGCTGGCGGGTTGAACAGATTGGACCGTCGCAAATGCCAATACACACATTACGTTCATGATCCCGACGACCCGGGAAGCCTCAGCAGCAATATCGTGAGGGTGGTCTATCTTGACCATGCGGGGATTCTCTGGATCGGGACTCATGGAGGTGGAGTCGACAGGTTCGATCGAGCCACAGGACGTTTCACCAACTACCGGCATGACCCTGATGATCCAGGCAGCATCAGCCATGACGAAATCAGATCTATTTACGAAGACATGGCCGGATACATCTGGGTCGGCACATACGGCGGAGGATTGAACAAGCTCGACAGGGACACTGGTATCTTCACTCGCTACATATCGACCCCCGATGATCCGGCAAGCATCAGTAACAACTTCATCAGATTCACTTTCGAGGACAGCAGGGGCGATTTCTGGATCGGGACACAGGGCGGAGGCATGAATCTATTCGACCGGGAGAATGGGTCATTTCAACACTTCCACTCGGACCCGGACGATGTCAACACTATAAGCCACGATTTCGTCTTTTCGATTCATGAGGACAAAAAGGGTACCCTGTGGATAGGAACGATGGGCGGAGGCCTCGATGGATTCGACCCGGTCACCGGCAAGTTCAAGCACTACTCCATGGATGACGGCCTGCCGAACAACTCGATCTACGGCGCACTCGAGGATGACCACGGCAATCTCTGGCTCAGCACAAATTTCGGACTGTCCAGATTCGACTCTCGGACAAAGACATTCAAGAACTACACAGAAATGGACGGACTCCAGAGCAATGAGTTCAACGGCGGCTCGTTTTACATAAGCCGATCCGGGGAAATGTTTTTTGGAGGAATAAGCGGCTTTAATTCGTTCTATCCAGACAAGATCGAGGATAATCCATACGTACCCCCCATCGTTATCACCTCTCTCAGCATCCTGAACAAAGAGGTCAGTTTCGACAAATCCATTTCTGAGATGACCAAGCTTCTCCTCTCACACAAAGACTATATGTTCTCGTTCGAATTCTCCGCGCTCGACTACACCGCACCTGCCAAGAACATGTACGCCTACAGGATGAAAGGACTGGACGAGGACTGGGTCTATACTGATTCGAGCAAGCGCTCCGCAACATACACTACCCTCGCCTCCGGAAAGTATATTTTCTGCGTAAAAGGTTCCAATAACGACGGCGTCTGGAATGAAAAAGGCGTCTCTATAATGATAAGGATAACTCCTCCCTTCTGGCAGACGACATGGTTCAGGGCGCTGGCCATCCTGATCATCCTGAGCCTGGGCTTTTTCCTGTACCGGTGGAGATTGAAGAATGTGCGTAATTCAGCCGAGCTCCAGGCGGCACACCTTGCGCAGATGTCGATCATGCCCCAGTCCGACCCTAAGGTCGAAGGATATGATATCTCCGGTATCTGCATCCCCGCCAATGAAGTAGGCGGTGATTTCTACGATTATATCTGGCTTGATTCTGGCCACACACGATTCGGAATTGCGATAGGCGATGTATCTGGAAAGGCAATGAAAGCGGCGATGATAGCGGTCATGTCAAACGGGATGCTTTTTTCCAAAGCGAGGGAATCGGAATCGATAGCCAGGATAATGACAGATCTCAACAGTCCCATATTCCTCAAGACCGAAGCGACGATGTTCACTACCCTGTTCCTTGCCTCTCTCGATACTCGAAACAAAGAAATTGTCTTCTCCAATGCCGGATTCGACCACCCCTTACTGAAATCGGGCGGAGCCGTTAAAACACTGGATTCAGAGGAATCCCACGTTCCCCTGGGAGTATTCGAGGATACGATATATCCCGAAAAGAAGATGCAGCTCAATCCTGGAGACGTACTGGTCCTGTACTCAGACGGAGTGCCCGATACCAAGAACAGCAGGGACGAGTTCTACGAGACGAAGACTCTGGAATTCTTCCTGAATGATCTGGATACGAGATTACTTTCGGCCTGCGAGATCAAGGACAGGATCGTCAATGATGTCCTGGCGTTCGCCGGCGGGACCCGACAGTACGATGACATGACCCTGATAGTCGTGAAATCGACATGATCCACTGATATGATCCCGTGATGAATTTTTCCCTTTAGATAACCTGCCTGCATTCTCAATCGACCGGGCCGAGGTATTTATCCAGCCAGTCGAGGGTCTCGCGGATCATCTCGTTCCTGTGTCCTGATATGCTGTGTGATGTCGGAAACAATACGAGCTTTTTATCCTCGACGCCTGTCGCCAGATTTTCGAAAAAGGGCAGCTGGGAACTCTCGTAGGGGAAGGTGTAATCGTACCGGCCGTTCATCATCAGGACCGGTATCCTGACCCGGGACAGAAAGTTGAATGGACTGAAAGCGGGGAGTATCTCAAAGGTCGGCAATCCCACAAGCCTGAGAACAGCGACACTGAAACGATCGTCCTGTCCGAGATAAACGGGAGCCAGCCAGCCTCCCCAGCTGCTGCCGAAGTAGGCGAGCTTTTCCATATCGATATCGTCACGTGTCTCAAGATAGTCGACCGACCGGGAAAGATCCTTTCTCCACATAATTATATGTTGGGAATGGTCTGAATTTGTACTCAGGGGATTGTAGAAACTGTAACCGTCCCTTCTTTCATAGGTCGACTGATATACAGGACAGAGTACAGCTCTGCCGCTCTTGATGACAAAGTCGACGAAGTCGAAGGTGTTAAGGTTTCTGCCGTTTTCACTCGAGTCCATATCCATCGCGTAGGAACCGGGAAAAAGGACGATTACCTGATATGGAGGGGATGCCCCTACTGGAAGGAAGAGATACGCGACCATCCTTTCCCCGCCATACGGCAGATCATAAGAGATCTTTTCGATCGCCCAGTCCTCTCCCGTATCGTCCCTGAATTCCACCTTCTCGTTCATGTCAGTTTTTTTGTATTGATAAATGCTGCAGAGAGCGTCAAGTATCTCCCCCGAGACAGGCTCCTCTTTTTCATAATCACGGGCTGGCCTGAAGGTGACCTCATCCCAGACCTCCCCTGGTGGCTCTTCATCACCGAGCTGCTTTATACATCGGAATCCATTGCATTCGGATCTGTCGAAAGGTGACCTTGTCTCCGGGAAGTTGAACTGATACTGCGGCGCGCTCCAGCAACCGCCCATGATGTATCGGTCCTCCGCGGTGGTATTGAAACACCATTCACTGACGTTGCCGGCAATATCCTCAAGCCCGAAATGCCCCGTACCGTGATGGCTTCCTGCCTGTGCTATGCCATCCCTGCCGAAATTGGATAGTGGTATGATCTGGGCGCTGGCCTTGACCGAAGCGACATAGACCCAGTGAAACAAAGTCGGAAGCGATTTGCCCGCGAATTCAGCAAAGGCGGCAGCCTCGAACCAGCTTACTCCGCTCACGGGATAGTCTGCCCTGCCATCCGGATAATCACTCATCTCCCATCCCGCTGGTCCGGGTCTGCCGGTCCTGTCACGGAACATCTCTATCGCCTCATCCCACGGAATCGAACGACCGTCCAAAACGAAGGGCTGCTTCCAGAATTCCCCGCGTTCGTATCCTCCCGCGTCCACGAACGCTTTGAACTGGTGGTTAGTGACTTCATGCCTGTCGGCCAGAAAGGAGGGGAGCACCGGTGTCGTCAGGCGACCAAACCCGGGCATCCAGTCACCACCCTTTCCGCCAGGTATCCTCACCATCCCTTCGGGAAGCGAGCCAGCCTTGTCCATCCGGAATTCGAAAGTATCCCTGTCGCTCGGAAGCCCGACTTCCAGGGGGATGAATCCCTCCTTCTCGATCTTCCATCGGAAAAATCCCTGTGGGAGAAAGGCCATGTCCATCGGAGTCACTCCCAGAGAATGCCACTCGGCATCCGGAACCGCATAATCTCTGATAGAGACTTCAGCTCCGGGAGGGAATGTCACTATCGCCGCACTGGTGGTCATCTCAGACCAGAGCGATTCCAGAACGGGGTCATCAGTGAGGATCTCGCGCGCGTCCAGAGCTGTTTCCCAGGCATCGTAGTAACGATCGTTTTCCACCAGGTCCATAATGGCTGGCAGGAGCTCATTTCTCGCCTTTTGGGCCTCGCGTGCTTTTCGAATACTATTGCCTGCCAGCAAAGCAAGCAGACATACCAAAAGAAGGACAGGGATGCCGACAATAGGTTTTTTCAGCAGCCAGAGGATCTTTCCGTCTCCTCCAGCCACCGAAGATCTATCAGATTCCGGAGAGATGATCCTGTCGAGTTCGAAAAGAAACTCGTCCATGGACTGATACCGCTTATCGGGATCCTTGCTCAGTGCCCGAAGGATCAAGGCGTCAATACCTTCCGGAAGTTCCGGTCTTATCCGGGAGGGGGCCTCATGATCCTCATGGATTATCGAATAGATCACCGCAGGCTCATATTCGCCCCGGAAGGGAGTCCTGCCAGTTAACATCTCGTACAGGACGACTCCCAGTGACCAGATGTCGGTCCTGTGATCGACCTTATGTCCCAGGGCCTGTTCGGGAGACATATAGGATGTCGTCCCGATGGTCGAGCCCTCCCTTGTCAGGTGGCTGACGCCCTTTAACTTGGCCAGGCCAAAATCCATTATCTTTACGAGTCCATCGGAAGTCACTACGATATTGGCAGGTTTTACGTCTCTGTGGACTATGTTCTTCCTGTGTGCCTCCCGGAGACCCTCTGCTACCTGGCGGATCAGATCGAGTACCCTGTCCGGCTCGGGAACACTACGGTTCAGCATCTCCCTCAGATTTTCGCCCTCGTAGCAGGCCATCACGATAAATGTCCTGCCGTCTTCAGATTCGTCTATCTCGTGGATGTTACAGATATTGGGATGGTCGAGAGCGGAAGCAGCTCTCGCCTCGTGAATAAATCGTTCCCTGGCCCCGGAATCACTCGTCATAGCTGGCGGAAGAAATTTCAGAGCCACCACGCGCATCAGCCGGGTATCCTCGGCCTTGTACACCACGCCCATACCGCCCTCACCGAGCTTCTCGAGGATCTTGTAATGAGATATAGTCTTGCCTATCAAAGGTGAGCCTCACCGGTTACGAGTGCCCCATACGCAACCCGGCTATTTTACAGCAAATGGCTGGAAATTTGCACGAATTATTATTGCCCCGGGTAATGGTCCGTTCGCCCGGGGCAATTCAACCGAGACCGTCCTACCTGAGCAGGATCATCTTTTTCGTCTCGGTGAATGACTTCGTGCTGAGCCTGTAGAAATAGACACCGCTGGCAGCCCTGCTGCCGTCGGTGGACAGTCCGTCCCAGTTCTCGTTGTAATGCCCTGCGGGAATGTCACCATCTATCACTTCTCTTACAAGCCTGCCCGCCGCGTCGTAGATCCTCAGCGACACATGTCCCGTCTCCATCAACCCGAACCTGATATTTGTCGTCGGGTTGAACGGGTTGGGGTAGTTCTGTGAGAGGTAGGTCGCCAGTGGCGCGGGAGAGGGGTCGTCACCGGTGATCTCCGCCGGAGCGAGAAGTACGTATCCGCTCTCGTTGCCGTGGATGTCGACAGCAGAGAGCTTGTAGTAATATCCGACTTCCCAGACCCAAGTATCGTCGAAAGTGGTTGTATCGGGAATACTGGTCAGCAGGTTGCCGGAGCCAGGTTCAAAGCTCTCGGTCGTTCCCCTGTAGATCCGGTAACCGGACAGGTCGCTCTCGCTGTTACTGTCCCAGGTCAGCTGAATACCTTCCGGTGTGTACGACTGCTCTCCGACGAAACCAAGAGGTACGACGGGAGCAAGGTTATCGACCGAGTAGCCGCTGTCAGATTCCGATATCCAGAACATCGACGGAGTAGATGTATGAGCGATGACCTGGAAGTAATGATATTCATCAGAGACCGATGTCGAATCGAACAGGGTCGCCGCGACCTCAGAGTATGAATCGAGATAATAGGCGTCAACCGCGGAGATCATCTTCCAGAAATATGTGGAACCGGCCACAGTCTCCATCCTGATGATATCCTTTGCCGGATCTGCGGTCAGATCCTCGAGTGTCGGTTCTACCTTGAGCAGAGGGAGTCTCTCAACCGATCGTAACTCATCGAGCGACGGGATCTCCGAAGCGGAAAGGATGATCCTCGGACCATTATCAGCGGCCAGCATCGCGTCGGGATGATCTATCGCCCGCCAGACTGTGTAATGGGATATCCCCATCTCCGGCCAGGGATCGAGCCTGCTGGAGTACCAGGCGAGGTCGACCGAACCGCCCTGGTCGCCGGGGATGTCACGGATGTCTGCGATCTGTGGCGCGGGGTAGCCCCAATAGCCATTACGCTCTACCCTCTGGGCCTTTATATCTCTTATTCCACTGTTATAGGTGTTCCACGCGATGATCGCACCGCCTTCCCTGTCCGGGGATATGTCGAAATAATCGATGTCTGAATCGGTGCCAGACACCGGGATGCCGTTCGTAGCCCACTGAACGGCTCCAGAAGGATCGACCATCTGGGCGTAGATCAGCTCGACCGGAAACCGGTTATCACGCCAGCCCCATACGGCATTACCGGTTGCCGTCAGGATCAACTGAGGAGTATATTCATAGCCCGACTGATTGCAGATACTGATCCCATCTAAAGTCCATGCTATGGTCCCGCCATTGGAGACTCTCTGCGCGTAGACATCGTAATTGCCGTTCCTCTCATCCGTCCAGGTGAAGATCGCTCCGCCACTTCCATCTGATACTCCAATTGTGTTGTCCTGGCCTATTAATGCGGAGCATATAGAAATACCGTTCGCTGTCCACTGGCTGCTGCCATTACTAGCCAGGACCCTTTGAGCGTAAATGTTCCTGATACCATTGCGCATATCTTTCCATGCGATTATCGCGCCACCGCTGCCGTCGGGAACAATCGAAGCCACGTATTGCCCGAAGGAATTATCGCAGACGACTATACCGTTGTAGTTCCAGTAAAGAGTTCCGTTCGCTCCGACATGTCTGGCATATACATCATCGTTTCCGTCCCTTGTATCTCGCCAGGCGACTATTGCGCCCCCCGAACCGTCCGGACACAAC
>JAHOYU010000084.1 GCA_019038625.1 Candidatus Latescibacterota bacterium
CGGAGTGTTCACGATAAGTGAGATATGCGTTCACGAGACCTTTAAGGATATAGCCGGTGTTGAAACTCGGCTTGTCATACACGACCAGATTCTTTCCGATGTGGCGGTGCACCAGTATCATGTCTTCGTACGCCTGCTCGCCTATCGCGTCATAACCGACGATCATTTGCCCCGCAAATAACCTGGCTCCCAGTGCCAGCGAGGAAAGAGCGAGGCCATATTCGCATGGATTGTCCTCGAGGATGAGATCGTCGATGGAACCATCTGGATTCAAGTAAGCATGAACGTATTCCAGCTCGCCCGCGCAGTGAATATTCATAGATTGGACGCCGGAAATCATCGCAGCCATGAGTGCGCCCTCTTCGAGCTCAAGAGAATACTTCCAGTCGTGCGGGACCATTCCACACCAACCCGATGTCTCCGACCAGAGAAGCTTGCGGACCCAGTTTCCATGCTCATCGTCCCAGAATCCGCATTCACTGTAGGGTCTGATGATCTGATCTACCTGCTCGAGAAAGTAGTCGTGCGCGGTTCCCGTACAGAAAGAACTGTGGTCGCGTATTACATACCCACCGCGTAGCCTGTCCACCCGGTAATAATCCGAGTAACTATCCTGGCCCGCATCGGTGTCCCACTCCCCGCTCCACTCAAGAAGACCCTGATGAAAATCATAGACGATATCGGAGGAATTATTCAACGCACCACAATGCCCCGGTGTTATACCGGCAACCAGTGACAGGAAAACACCTGCAAACACACCGACCGATCGGAGCGTTGATATCTGGCTCACATCGGAAAATAATCCGCGCATCTCACATCACCTGGCTGCGTGTCACATTGGGAACACACCCACAGTTGATTGAAAAACTTTTTTAAGTCCCAATGATTGTCTTGATAAGAGTTAATGTCCCCAAAACATTCTTGAAATTATCAAGATGTTGGTCTATTATAACATGGGATCATGGTAAATGTAAATTCCTGAATAAGCTGAATGGAATAATTCTTTCCGTTTCTGTAGTGTGGTGGGGGGGGTCCTGAATGATCCATCGTCCAGAGTCGTTACTTGAATGGATCCACGATGAAAATGCGAGACCTACCTGTCATAACCTCTTATCTTTTGGCCACGTTATTTATATGCCTGCTCATGGTACCGCTTGAGAGGAATGGTGCGCGGGCCCAACTGCCGATGTTGACCGCGTCCGAGCGACTGCTCGCTCCCACAAGTGACGTACTTATGGAGATACCCTCGGATGACGACCGGGCGGAGATCGTGTTCCGTATCGCTGTGCCGGATTATTCGATTCGCGAATCATACAGGAACAGGCGTTTGTTTCACGCTTTGCACATTCCCGGATACGTCAATGCTGGTCGCCCGGGAGAACCACTATTGCCTGTCAAAGGATACTACCTCGCTGTTCCAGAGGGTGCTTCGGTACGGATCTCAGTACTTGAAAGTGAGATCGAAACCCTGTCGGGGGTCTCTGTTGCCCCAGCGCCTCACCCTGTCTTAAAGGGGGATGAACCTTACATCGCACAGGAGTTCCGCCTCAACGAGTCGTTTTACTCTTCAGATCGATTCTATCCTGAGAGCCCCATAGAGATCGGTTCGTACGGGTACCTTCGTGATGTCAGGGTGGTGCAGCTGAGGATCAGGCCTGTCCAGTTCAATCCGCGCAGGGGCGAGATACACATCTACCGCAAGATGCGGGTGAAGGTCGAACTGATCGGCGGCTCTTTTCCCGGTTGGGGAGAATACAACAGAGATCACACAGCAGAAGATACACCCTTCGAAGCCATCTATCGGAATGTGATCCTCAATTATTGCCCTGGTGTCACAATATCGAGTAGTCCGGGGAAATTCGGGATGGGCGGCGAGGGCGATCTCGAGTACCTCGAGAATGATCCCTGCAAAATATCGATCGACCAGGATGGCATCTACGAGATCACCTGCCAGGATCTCATCGATGCCGGGGCGGACCCGAACAGCATCGATCCAACGACGATCAAGATGTTCACTGGTGGAATCGAGCTGGCCATATTCGTTGCCGGCGAGCAAGATGGACGATTCGACCCGGAGGATGCGATCCGTTTTTTCGGGCAGGGCAACACGAGCATCTTCTCGCGGATCAACACCTACTGGCTCTCGTGGGACTCTCGTCCTGGCCTGCGGATGGAGAGCGTCTCCTGCAGCCCGGGTGACTCGTTTCCGGTACCCGGAGCATTTACCGACACCTTGCACTTCGAAGAGAACAAAGACTACCGGGCGGCGCTGCCAGACGGAGAGGAAAAGGATCACTGGTTCTGGGAAAGACTGGTCGCGCCGGGCACAAGCGAGTATCCACTCAACATCCCGGATATAGCCCCGGGTACGCACGATGCCGAGATAACAGTGTGTATGCATGGGTTTACGGACGTGTCCCACCTGGTTAATATCTCGTTCAACCGCTACCTCGGAGCTGTTTGCACCTGGAACGGCATCGTGGAATATGTGACGAGTTTTCCAGTTCCCTCGCGGTATATCAGCCACGAGGACAACCAGCTCGTTGTCGACTGTCCCTCTCAGAATCCGTTCGACCAGACCCTGTTCAACTGGGTGGATGTTGTATATCGCCGCTCCCATATGGCCCGCGATGGCGAATTGCGCTTTAACGATTCCGGTGCCGGCGCCAACCAGTTCGAGGTGACCGGTTTTCCAGACAACGATATAGCACTCTATCGCATCACGAATCCAAGGCATGTGGCGAGGATGGTGGATCATGTTGCCCGCGATGAGAGCGGCGTCTGGACCCTGGCATTCGAGGATACGCTCGACGACGGCGAGTATCTTGCGGTGGCCTCAATCGGCCTGAAGAAGCCTGTCAGCATCGTCAAAGACAAACCATCGAACCTCCGATCCAACGCGAACCAGGCTGACTATATCGTAATCACCCACCCGCTTTTCATCGACTCCGTCCAGGAACTCGTGACATACCGCCGTAGCGAAGGACTGAATGTGTGCCTGGCAACGATCGATGATGTGTATGATGAATTCAACTTCGGAAACTTCGATCCCGGTGCAATAAAAGATTTTGTGTCTCACGCCTATCATTCCTGGCAACAACCCGCCCCCGTCTATCTCCTTCTCGTAGGGGACGCGAGTTGCGACTACCGGGGATTTGTTTCAAGTGGAAATAATAACTATGTCCCGACCCACCTGTTTATCGCTCAGACCGATGAGCATGTGACGTCGAGCGATGACTGGTTCGGCTGCGTTGCTGGAGATGATCTATTTCCGGATATGCTGGTCGGGCGAATCACCGCGCGCAGCGAAAGTGATGTCGCAGGTTACATCGATAAAGTTATTGCATACGAGACTGAGACGGACAACGAGCCATGGAGAAAGACCGCCGTTCTGGTGGCCGACGACCCCGACGACGCAGGCGACTTCCCGTATATATGCGACTACATAGCCAAAAGCTGTTTTGCTCCCGCTGGATTTGATACCGTCAAAATATATTACACCCGGTACGCCAGCGCGTGCCGCCAGATGATCATAGATGCCGTCGACGAGGGATGCAGTTTCCTGACCTATGTCGGACATGGATCGAACAATCGCTGGTCGTACGAAAGGATGTTCGTAACGCAGAATATCGCTTCGATGAACAACGCGACACGATACCCCCTGGTCGTGACAAATACCTGCAAGAACGGCTGGTTCGATTATCCAATGGCGACTATTCCATATTCTATGGCAGAGGAATTCAGTCGTGCCCCTCTGCGCGGGGCCATCGCGTGCTGGTCGTATAGCGGCCTGTCGTTCGCGCCGCATGCCCTGATGCTTGCTGAGTATCTCTATAACAGCCTTCTGGTTGATGAAAACTATATTCTCGGCTCGGCTGCCTGCCAGGCGAAGATGCAATACCTTGCGATACCGGGCGTGTACTGGGATCAAGCGGCTATGCTCATACTGCTTGGCGATCCAGCGTTGGAGATGGGATTCGACCCCAGGCCGGATCTACTGGTCGGAGAGATCGACTTTTCCCCCCGTTTCCCCGGAGCAGGTAATCCGGATACACTGAGCGTCACCATATTCAATGCTGGCCGCGTTGACGCCGAAGGCGCCCTGGTCCGCTTTACCCGGGGCCATCCGGACAGCCTGGGCTCGACGATCCTTGGAGAGACATCACTCACAGCGCTGCCTGCGGGTGAGCACGCAATGGCTAGCGCAGTGTGGGATTCTGTGCCGGATATCGGCTCTTACCCTGTCTACGTTCGCATCGATCCCGCGAACCTGATTACTGAATCATGCGAGTGGAACAATACCGATTTCAATACGCTCACGGTACGTCCGCCCTGCACACCGGGAGATACCATCCCCCCGACCGTGTTGCTGTATGTCGATGGGAAACAGGTCGGAACCGGATTCAGTAATTACGACTTTACTTCGCAGAACCCAGTGATCGAGGCCGAAATCAGGGATTTAGAGAGCGGTGTAGACATCGGAGAGCTTCAGGTCACAGTGAACGACGTGGAGGTCGATTACGAGATCGAGCACAGCGGTTTGGGATCTCCCCTCGTCACCCTGCGGTACTATCCGGCTTCCCCCCTGGCTGATGACACCTATACCTTCCATGTCCGTGTAGCCGACTGTGGCTGCACGTTGAATACCGGAGAGAACTCTGTCACTTTCATCGTAGAATCGAAGCTGAGCCTTCGGGATGTCATGAATTATCCCAACCCATGCCGTGAAGGCGCTCGATTCAGATATTCCCTCTCACAGCCAGCGCGGGAAGTAACCCTCAGGATCTATGCGGTGACCGGAGCGCTGGTGCAAACAATCTGGTGCTCGCCGGGCGGCATGAACGAAAACGAATTCGACTGGGACGGGAATGGTCGACAAGGGAATCCACTCTCGAGCGGCGTCTATTTTTATCGATTGACTGCCGAGGGGGAACGTGGGCGCGATGAGGCAAAGGGGAAGATCGTGATCGTACGGTGAGAGAATCAAATAAAAACCCGGTTGCCAGGTTTTCAGATCGCCTGGCAACCGGGTCCTATAAACCCCGGGATTACTCAAAAAAGACAACTACTACCGCATAAGGATCATCTTTTTATACTGGGTCTCGCCACCGACAGTCAACTTGTAGAAGTAGACGCCGCTGACAACATCCGAGCCGTTGAAGTCCTTACCATTCCAGGAAGCGACTCCTGGGCCCGCTTTCTCGCCCTGGTCCTTCAGAGTGACGATCCTCTGTCCGGCGATGTTGTAGATATCGAGTTTCACATGACAATCCCTTACAAGATTGTACTCGATCGTCGTGTTCGGATTGAACGGGTTCGGATAGTTCTGGGACAGAGTGAAAGCCACAGGGGACTCCTCTTTGCCGGACGCAAGGAACGGTCCGTGCATCGAATTTTCTCCGTCCACACTTATGCCTTCGATCCAGTAGAAGCAATCGAGTCTCTGCTCGAGGCCAGCATCGACGACTGAGTAATCCGCGCCATTGACATCAGATCCCCTGGCAGGGATAAGGGCGCTGTTTACCATCAGTCTTTCGCTGTCGACACTGATCGTGCGATAGACGTTGAAGCCGGCCATACTGCCTTCGGATTCTGTGGTCCAGTTTATGGTCCGGGAACCATTGCCGTTGTACAATACCTCGAAAGTTCCCATCTGAGTGGCCGTACTCGGCTCATGATCGTAGTGCATTATCCAGGCTTCGCCAAGAAGTGAATCCGCAGGCTCAATCCCGCTCCAGAACTCCCAATGACCGTACACGTGAGGAGGATATACCCATCTCTCGGTCGTAAGGAGTAATCCAAAATTACCGCTTGGTAATATGGCGAAATCGCCACCTGTGTAAAGGCCTGCGTCCCAGCCATCCCATGTGAACATATTATCTTCCAGGTCAAAATGAAGAAGGCCGAACTCGAGGCCCCTGACGTAAAGATCGTTGACAAGATCATTGTTGATGAGTTCGAACGGATAGACGTCCAACTCGCCGCCCGGCGTGAAGTAACGTCGCAAGAATCTCCATTTGTGTGGCGGGAATTTAGCTGGTCCAACATAGCCACCATTATAAGTCCAATATGCCTCTTCAAGCTCCTGCTGATTGGTGCATACTGTCCCCTTCAGCGTTATATTGATCCTGACTTTGACCATGGTACAATATGGCAGAGTCGTTGCCCAGTCCATGTCTACATCAAATCCCTGGCCGTCACCGTGCATGGTATACCCAATGGCACTCGCGGGTGGGTCGGCTCCGACCCAGTTGACCGAGAGGAGTTCCGAGTCACTGTCGATCCTTATACTCAGGTGAAGATCATTCACCAGATCCGGAAGACCGTATGACTGGTGGAACTCGTAAGCACAGGTAACAGAGCCGGTTCCTGCGTGGGCCGCTACCGGTACCAGAGCAACAAAAAGCAGCAGGGCGCACGCGGTAAACACAATGGATCTGTTTCTCATTAAAAGGCCTCCTTTGACACGTTCTTATACAGACCGCTCCCCCAATGAATTTAGCAACATAAAATTCTGCTGGCGCAAAGATGCAGCAAAGATGCAGCTGATGCAAAAGCCAGAGATGCGATCCTGGTGAGATTCTTTTGTAGGTGTCCAGATCCCTTAGGGTTTTACGAAGTAGATGCTACCACAGTTCCGGCCTGTCGTCAACGGGAATATTGGATAATATTCATCTATATTCCTGAATAATTATTATTATCTATATATCATATGGTATATTGTTGACTTGCTCAACTATTCCGGAACTGTCTTCTGGAAATTCCACAAACACTCACGAAACTAGTCGTCCACAATTTGTTTACATTGCAGGGAAAGGTCGGTGTCGCCAGAGATTACGATAAAGTGATTGCAGAAAATAAATCTGGTGGGAGCTACAGGATTTGAACCTGTGACTTCTACCGTGTGAAGATAGCACTCTAACCACTGAGTTAAGCTCCCACCTGATACCCGGCTTCATGGCGGTACCTTCGGAGGCAACCCGAATCGCCAGGCTCATCTACTATATAGATTATTATAGTTGCACGCAAGAGTTTCGAACGGTCACCTACGTTCATTCTTTTTCGAGATGCTCATTGATGATGACTCTGGCCAGAGTCAGATCTTCCTCTCTCACCATCAGCCTCACTCTGCCCATTCCGTCTGCAGTAAAGGGAAGCACTCCTGATGCCATCGCCGATTTTACCAGGACCCTTATCCCCTCTGACTCGAGGATACCGTAGAGTATCTTCGCCTCCATCTCGCCCTGCACGGCCATCAATTCGACCAGTTCGTCCCTGTTCTTTCTTTCCTCAGTCATTATTACCCTCGCAGATTTGAACTACGCGTGATATTAATCCTTATCCAGGCGGAATTACAAGCATAGAAAGGACTGTTCCGCGATGAACCTCGGAGCCCACATGTCGATAGCCGGCGGCATCCACCTGGCCCTTGAAAGAGGCAGGAACATCGGATGCAATGCGGTGCAACTCTTCGTGAAGAGTTCCAATCAGTGGAAAGCAAGGGACTTGCCGTCAGAAGAGATACACCTTTTCCATGAAAAGTCCCGCGAGTACAGACCCGGATTTATAATGGGACATTCATCCTACCTGATCAATATCGCCTCGCCCGATGTTGAATTGCTTGAAAAATCCCGAAAAGCCCTGGCCATAGAAATAGAACGTTGTGAGACCCTCTCGATCCCCTGGTTGGTCCTTCATCCGGGCAGCCATAGAGGAGCAGGGACAGAGGTGGGAATCAGAACGGTCGCGGAGAGCCTCGACCGCGTCTTCGAGATGACTGCCGAACACAAAACATCTATACTTCTCGAAACGACCTCCGGCTCGGGAAACATCCTCGGCAGCAGATTCGAAGAGCTGGCAGCCATGATCGAACATTCACGTTTTCCGGACAGGATAGGGGTCTGCCTGGACACCTGCCACATATTCGCGGCGGGATACGACATGTCTACAAAACGGAATTATGAAACTGTATTCAAGTCATTCGATTCCATAATCGGACTGGGCCATCTGAAGGCATTCCACCTGAATGACTCCAGGACTCCCCTCGGTAGCAAAAAAGACAGGCATGCCAATATCGGCGAGGGAGAAATCGGCTCAAAGCCGTTCGGATTCCTCGTCAACGACTCACGGTTCATTGATATCCCGATGGTCCTCGAGACGCCGAAGGGGCCCGAGCTTATTGAAGATATAGAGACGCTGGCGCTGCTTCGATCACTCAGGAAATAGAAAAGATCGTGACCAGCCGAGGGCTATCCAAAAAGGTGACGACCCGGAAGTATCTTGATATTGCACTTGACTCACATTATAATGTCTTTTCTGAAATAATAGTTCCCTTTCGGAAGGTTCCGTCCTGCGGTACCGGCCCGAAAGCAAACAATACGCATAACAATCAGGAGGAAGAATGTACGACGTAGCCATAATCGGTTCGGGCCCCGCGGGGCTTACCGCCGCCATATACGCGACCAGATCCGACATGAAAACGGTTGTCATCGAGGGACTTACTCCCGGAGGGCAGCTCATGATCACATCGGAAGTGGAGAATTTCCCTGGATTTCCCGAAGGTATCGAAGGGCCGGAGCTGATGGGCAGGATGCGCGAGCAGGCAACAAAGTTCGGCGCAGAGTATCTCCCGGGAGACCTTTCAGATATCGATGCATCGGGTCCTCCCTTCAAACTCACCGCCGGCAAGAATACAGTCGAGGCGAAGAGTGTAATCATTGCCACTGGTTCTTCCGCCAGATGGCTTGGAATGGAATCGGAGACGAAGCTCCGCGGCAAAGGTGTATCGGCATGTGCCACCTGTGACGGCTTCTTCTTTACCGGCAGGGAGATCGCCGTTGTCGGAGGAGGGGATTCAGCCCTGGAGGAAGCGACCTTCCTTACAAAGTTCGCCAGCAAGGTCAGCCTGATCCATAGACGCGACGCGTTGAGAGGAACTGCCGCGATGCAGAAAAAGGCGAAAGAGAACAAAAAGGTAACAATAGTATGGGATTCTGTGATCGATGAGATACTGGGTGTCGAGGAAGACAGGGTCACCGGGTTGCGCCTGAAGAATGTAAAGACAGGTGAACTCTCCGAACTTCCGGTTGAGGGACTCTTCATAGCGATAGGCCATACACCAGCGACAAAGGTATTCGATGGAAAGATCGATCTCGACAAAAAAGGTTATATCGTGGTTACAAACAATACGAGGACTTCAGTACCCGGCATATTCATGGCCGGCGATGTCGGTGATCCACGGTACAAGCAGGCGATCTCTGCCGCAGGCCTGGGCTGCATGGCAGCGATCGACGCGCTGCGCTTCATAGATGAAGAATAAGGGAGACTGACAATGGACATGAATGGTTTCGAAGGCAAAAAGGCATTGATCACTGGCGGATCGAGAGGAATCGGAAGAGCTATCTCACTCATGGCAGCGGCCAGAGGAGCCGATATAGCTATCAATTTTGTGAAAAACGAGGAGGCTGCGGCTGAGACCGCGGCCGAGATAGAGAAACTCGGGCGCAAATGCCTGGTCATCAAAGCCGACGTTTCGGAACCGAAGGAGATAAAGACCCTTTTCGCGTCTGTGAAGGAAGGCTTTGGCAGCCTGGACATGCTCGTCTCAAACGCCGTGTCGGGTGTCATCGGACCGGCCGATAGAATCGGAAGGTTCGGCTGGGACAGGGCGATCAACACCAACAGCCGTTCGTTCATGCTTCTGGTCCAGCAGGCCGTAAAGATATTCCCCGAAACTGGGGGAAAGATCGTGGCTATATCATCGATCGGCAGCAGCCACTGTCTCCCGGGGTACGCGGCCGTGGGCGCCAGTAAAGCGGCACTGGAGACCCTTGTGAGATATTTCGCGAAGGAGCTGGCACCCAGGAGCATCAACGTCAACGCGGTCTCTGGCGGGCCGGTCGAAACATCGGCGCTTGACTATTTCCCGGACAAGGACCAGATTATTGAGGAATGGCAGAAAAAGACTCCGCAGAAGAGGATTGCCAGGCCTGAAGAGATAGCCACGGTAGTCGGATTCCTGCTTTCGGAGGATGCCTCCTGGATTCAGGGGCAGACAATAATTGCCGACGGAGGGTTGACTCTGTAGATAATTGAAACTGGTCCAATAGATTTTGGCTGAAAGGAATTGAAATGGAAGAAAAAAGAGACCTCACCACTCTCGAAGTACTGAGCATCGGAATAAAATCCGAGATCGACGCTGTAAAGCTCTACTCAAAGATGAAAAAGATGGTCGGCACCGACGATCTCAGGGAAAAGATGGATTTCCTCATCTCGCAGGAGGAGAAACACGAGAGTATCCTGAAAGAAGTATACAACAAGAAATTTCCCGAAGTGGAGCTGGCCCTTCCCCCGAATTCGATCGTGCCGATGATCGATGAAGTGCTGGGCAGGGAATCCTCGCTGAAGGAACTCTTCCAGGTAGCGATGAAAGCAGAACAGCTCGCCATGAAATTCTATACAGATCTGGCCGACAAGACATCCAACTCGAACGCAAAATCGATCCTCATGTATATGGCCAGCATGGAGCAGAGCCATTATGCCATTCTTCAGGCGGAATTTGGACAGATGGAGATGCTCGACACGGAGGATGCCTCCAGGTTCCTCGACAGCGAGGGTCTCATGTTCATGGGCCCCTGAGCCTGCCAGGAATACATATCTGAATAATCGATTTCAAAGGCCCCTTATCGGGGCCTTTTTATTTTGCCTTCTGTTATCTCGAATAAAAATCGATCATCCGCTCGATTGAAGCGGTGCAGGCTGGACAGAATCCATCTAGATTCTTTGACTTCATGATGCAGTCATGCGCCGACCTGTACAGTCCCTCGGCCGAATAACCAGCGCCCTCGAAACAACCGACATGATCGAAGTAGGTCGAGTCGTCAGGCGTGGGAACCGGAGTACCCGGCGCGATAAGGTGTCCCCATTTCAGGGATTCCGGATCGAGTAACGCCGTGATATTCGGTTCCCAGGGTTCTACTCCCCGGGGATACATGTCGTTGTACGCCACCTGCGATAAAAAATATTCATCAGCAAGACCGGCAAAGTGGTGTCCCAATTCATGCACAAAGATGTATCCGTCGAACTCGTTGTCCGAGATACAGGTGGCATACAGGCGAAAGATACCTCCGCCTCCATATTTTTCCTCATTTGCCAGGATCATCATACAGTCATAAGGAACCTTGGCCGCTATATCCCTGACCGCCTTGTTCGAAAGCGACAGCATGTAGCGGTCGAGTTCGAGACTGTTGAACGACAGCCCGGCAATATTGTTCCTGTAGACTCCCTCCCTGGGATTATCCACCCCCGACTCGCCCGATATCGATTTTACCAGCCTTACGTTAAAATCATTCTTCCTGCTGGCGAAAGGTTCCACGCTGAAAAGAATCTTGACGAACCTGTCGACATCGTCTTCGAGTTTGTGCAGTTCACTCTTTTTATAACCGTCTCCGATGATCACCAGGTCGACCTTGCTGGACGGAGGCCCGTTCTCCATGATCTTCTTTACTTTGAACCCGGCGTGCCGGTTCTCGGTTGTGATATGATAATCATCGGGATCCACGATAAAATCATACACTGTCCTGAAAATATTAATCCTGTCCCTGCGCTCGACCCTTACCTGGACTGTCCTTTTCGGAAAAGGAAAGATCAGTGATTCGTGATATGTCGCGGCATCTCCAGCCAGCGCTTCGTCGGTCGTGATCCACTCGCCGAACAGGGAACAATAGCCCATCGAATAGATAAGCCGGTTCGTCTCCAGGTCATAGACCCTTAAATAATGCCCGCCAAGGTTCATATCATCGATCAGTTTTCTGGGATTTCCGGCCCAGTATGGTTCTCTGATGATCTCGTCAACAGCGTATACCTCGGCATCAGCCACCCCGGTATGATAGAGATCGACTCGCATCGCACCCTTCGTAAACCAGAAATCAAAATCGGGTTGATCCTGTGCCTCAACCATCATCGGCAGAAAAGCAATAGTTCCCGCAAAGACCGTAAATACGGTTAGGAATATTGCTGCCGACAAAAAGAAACGACGTAATAACATAGAAGATCCCTTCTCTAAATTGACTATCATCTTGAACGGGTCACGCCTGTCTTACGGCAGAGACCCTCAATGGGACATTTGGAACAATGTGGAGACGTCGGAGTACAGATCGCCTTGCCGTACATCACCAGCAGGTCGTTGATCTCGATCCAGTGCTTCCGGGGCAACACTTTCCTTAACGCAAACTCTGTCTCGGTCGGATTTTTCGTTCTGATGACGCCCAGCCGGTTGGTCACTTTGTGTACATGTGTATCGACACAGATACCCGGTATCCCGAATCCAAGGGTAAGTACCAGGTTCGCTGTCTTTCTTCCCACACCGGGAAGACACACCAGCTCATCGATCGTATCGGGCACTTCCCCACCGAATTCATCCTCCAGCATTTTGCAGAGACCCGTGATCGATCTGGCCTTTACCTTGTAGAATCCCGCGGGATAGATCGCCTTTTCTATTCGGGCAGGCCCCAGACTCGCCATCTCACCGGGAGTACCAGCCAGATCGAACAGTCTGGCGCTGGCCAGACCAGTCACCTCGTCCTTCGTCCTTGCGCTGATCACCGTGGAGACCAGCACCCGGAATGGTGAGCGTGTATTTCGGGCGATTATTGTGACTGAAGGATCATCCTCCCCCTCCATAGCTTTTTTAACGGGGGGAACGATCTTCTTAAGGACAGATGTAGCCTCTTTCTCTCCAAAAGGGAACCATTCTTCTTTGATCTTCAAGTCGCTCATGAGATTCTCTTTCTTCTCCATGTGTTGCAGAGACACAAGCTATCACGTCTGACGCTTCATTTTCAACTCATTTTCCTTGACAATTATCACCAGCCTTTTTTATTCTTTCTCGTCACGTGCTGCATGATCCAGACCGGCATATGACGGTCCGGGTGACATTTCAGGTATGAATATCCGGCACATGTTAATATAGTGACGTCAAGCGGACATCGATTATCAGCAGATCGGGCAGGGGCCTGAGTAGGAGGAAAGAAATGGAATGGACCTTCACCGAAGAACAGCAGATGCTCAAGGATATGGTTAAGAAATTCGTCGACAACGAACTCAGGCCGATAGCCGCAAAAATAGACGAGGAAAAGAAGATCCCGAAAGAGTTCATAGCCAAAATGGCTGAACTGGGATTTCTAGGGATTGCCTTCCCCCCCGAATACGGCGGAGCCGGCATGGGAGAGACAGGCTACTGCATCATGCAGGTTGAGATAGGCCGTGCCTGCGCTTCTACCGCGACATTCATAGGAGCGCACCAGAGTATCGGCTCATCCGGCATCTACATGTTTGGCACCGAAGAACAGAAGCAGAAATACCTCGTCCCTCTCGCCGAGGGAAAAAAGATCGGTGCCTATGCGCTTACCGAGACCAGCGCTGGTTCTGACGCTTACAACCCCAAGACTACAGCCGAGGACAAGGGAGACCACTACCTCGTCAATGGGGGAAAGATCTTTATCACTAACGGTAGTTTTGCGGACATTTTCACAACCTTCGTAAAGAATGTAGGTGGCCCGAACGATGGCAAGATGTCTGTCCTTATCGTCGAGAAGGACTTCGAAGGGTTCAAGGTCGGAAAGATAGAAGAAAAGATGGGCATACGCGGCTCGGAGACCTCCGAACTTATATTCGAGGACATGAAAGTCCCCAAGGAGAACCTCCTTGGACGCGAGGGACGCGGACTGCTCGTAGGGATGAAGGTCCTCAATACGGGAAGACTGGGCCTGGGTGCCGCTGCTCTTGGAGCCGCGCAAGAGAGCCTCAAACTCAGCACGGCCTATGCGAAGGAAAGGGTCCAGTTCGGCAAAAAGCTCTCACAGCATCAGGGTATTCAGTGGATGCTCGCCAACATGTCCATGGAGATATTCAACATGGAGTCGATCCTGTACAGGACTGCCTGGATGTACGATCAGGGCCAGAATGTGACAAGAGAATCGTCCATAGTAAAGCTCTATTGCTCCGAAGCCCTCGACCGGATCGTCGACGATGCCCTGCAGATATTCGGCGGCTACGGATTCACCTGCGAGTTCCCCATCGAAAGGATGTACAGGGATTCAAGGATCAATCGGATCTTTGAGGGTACGAGCGAGATACAAAAAATGATCATCGCCCGCGACGTCCTTCACGCAAGGGACCTGTAAATCGGATAGACTGACGTTTTCGTATTGTCAGCTTCGTGTTTCAATCCCGCTGACCACCGATGGCCAGCGGGATTTTTCTTGCTCCTGCCGGAGCGGAGACTGAGGTTCACTCACCCGCAATGAGCCTCGGCACTCTGTATTGGACCGCTTCCTTCACATGCTCTCGCGAGATCTCTTCAGTCTCCGCGAGATCAGCGATGGTCCTCGCCACAAGGATGATATTTTTCCTTGTCCTTGCGCTGAGAGAAAGAGATTGCTGAGCCTGGTCCAGAAGGTCTGCCGCGTCTCCTTCGACAGGACACAGCTTCAAAGCCTGGGGGAGGGTCAGATCCGCGTTTCTTCTGACATAAGGCTCCCCCGCGTACCTCTGCTTTTGGATAGACAGGGCCCCGATCACACTTCTGCGGATCGTTCCTGAATCCTGCCCGTCGCCCCCATCTCCGGTCGCGAATACTGCCGCCCTCACACCCATCACCGGCAGAAAGATCGCGATCCTGTCCATCAGAGGCCCCGACAGGCGGGAGAGATATCTCTTCACCTGAAGCGGAGTACAGATGCAGTCCCTGTCCCGGCTGCCGTCGTACCCGCAGGGACATGGGTTCATGGCCGCGAGAAGCTGGAATCTCGCAGGATACTTCAGGCTGATATTCGCTCGGGATATAACTATCCTTCCCTCTTCGAGGGGTTGTCTCAGAGTCTCAAGGACATTTCTCCGAAACTCTGTCAGCTCGTCGAGAAACAAAACACCATTATGCGCGAAAGTGATCTCACCTGGAGCTGCCCCTCTACCTCCACCTATCAGACCGGCGTCACTTGCTGAATGATGGGGCGAACGGAACGGCCGACTGAAAACGACTCCGTCCTCCTCCAGTCTGCCGGTGACACTCGAAATCTTTGCGCACTCGAGCGCCTCTTCTTCATCCAGCGGAGGGAGGATCGTCGGGAACCTTCTTGCGATCATCGTCTTTCCAGAACCTGGAGGCCCTGTCATAAGCACATGATGCCCTCCTGCCGCAGCTATCTGGAGCCCCCTCTTTGCCTGAAAATGACCCAGGACCTGGGCAAAATCAAGCCCGTCATCAGGAGACGGCCTTTCCTCTCTTTCGATCTCCGACACATCCCTCGCCCTGTCTCCTTCAAGCAGTTTGATCACGTCCCCCAGCCCCCGGCATGGCGCGATCTCGATCCTTCTTAAAAATGAAGCTTCCGGACCGTTCCCCTCTGGGACAACGAGGCAATCATGCCCGACATCCCTTGCATGGCAGGCTATCGGCAACACACCTCTAACCGGATTGAGTTGCCCGTCCAGGGTGAGTTCTCCGAGGAAAAGAATCTTTTTCGGTGTGACAGACTCTATCTGCCCGCTTGCGATCAGGATTCCCACGGCCACGGGCAAGTCGAATGCCGCACCTTCCTTGCGCATATCCGCTGGCGCCAGATTTACTGTGATCTTTTTCTGGGGAACCTTGAATCCGCAGTTCCTGAGAGCGGCCGACACCCTCTCCCGGCTCTCGCGGACTGCCGCGTTCGGAAGTCCTACTATCGTGAACGAGGGTAGACCCCGTGCAAGGTCTATCTCCACATCCACACCATATCCATTGATACCGGCAACAGCACCGGACTTTATCGTCGCGATCATCACTACCTCCCATCTTCCCCCACACGATCGCTTCAAGCTCAGTTACGTATCAATCCCCGAGAAAATCCACAAGTTCGTGAAGTTTCTTCCCGGGCCTCTTCTTCCCTTCTCTTCTTGTAAGGACAGCTGCCGAGACTATCGGAAGAGCTATAGTCGCGTCGGAAAGTACCGTCACCATCTTCGCGTCCACCGCGATCTTTCCCCACGAAACCGCCTCCTCGAATGTACAACCGCTGAGACCTCCCCAGTTCGGAGCATCGACCACAAATTGAACGGCATATTTATGTCCGTCCATCTCCCGGCCATACACGAGATTGGTGACCTCCGTCTGCTGGATGAAATTCTTCGGCGTGCCTCCTCCGACATATATGACCATCGACGGTTTCACCGCTGCCAGGTCGGCGGTCTCCCGTACATCACCGATCATATCGAAGATCACGCCCGGTTCGTTCCTGACAAGTCCTATACCGATAGATGAATCGCCGATAGCAGGACAATATACCGGCACCTTCAGCCTGGCCGCGGCCGACAGGATTCCGTCCTCACCTTTCGAATCCCTCGCGGCCTCTTCACCGAGGAGCCTGAGGAATTCTCTCGTAGTATACGGCCTGTCCTCCAGCACATTCTTCGCCCATTCTCCCATCTTGATATCCAGATCGAAGAACTTGTCCTCATCGGCGTACGTGTCGTATATCCTGTCTACTTTTGCTTCACGAAGCTCGATGTCATCGGCGTGAGCAGACCCTATGTGATGAAAATGTCCGGCGGTCTCAAAATAATCATGGTAGAGATTAGCTCCTGTCGACACGACGATATCGATCAGCCCCGACTCCATCAGCTGCACTACAAGCTTTCTCATTCCGGCAGGCACCATCGCACCGGCCAGTCCCAGCCATACACTGATATCCTCATCCAGGGCCTCAGCCCAAATCCTGGCGGCATTAGCCAACTGCCTCCCCTGGAAGCTGCACCCTTCGAGCCGCTCGAGCAGTTCACTGCACGTGATGCCGGGAGCAATCTCGATCGGCCTGGTAGGATTGGACAGGAATTTTTTCTTCATATACTATTTTACCTCCACAGCAAGAGCACGTGATATCGCTTCGTAGACAGCTCTGGCGGCGATAAAGTCCGACGCATCATCGTTTGGGACGGGGCATAGTTCAACAGCGTCCATTCCAACGACAGTCTTCATGGAAAAAAGCCAGGAAAGGATATCAATCAGGTCGTCCCAGTTCAAACCACCAGGCTCAGGAGTCCCGACCGCCCTGATAACAGAAGGGTCGATTCCGTCAAAGTCGAGCGAAAGATACACCCTGGCTGGAAGCTTTTCCACAGCATGCTTCGCGTCGATGCCCCAGCGGTTGAACACCTCGACATCGTCGCTTTCATCTATAAATCTTTTTTCATCGATCGAATAACTTCTAACACCGATCTCAACGATGTTTCCGAACGAAAGTGAATTCCTTGCAGCACATGCGTGGCTCTCTGTGTCTCCGAGATACTCGCGTCGCAAGTCGGCATGAGCATCCAGCCACACTATGCCGATCTCTCCATAATCCATCGCTTCCAGGATCCAGGGCGTTATCGAATGTTCACCGCCCAGAAAACAGGTAAAAACCGATGCAAGAGTCTCCCTGTTCGAAGAAATAAAATCAATCAGTTCATTTTTCGTTTCGAGACCACCATCAAGAGTAACGATACCAGCCCCCTTGAGGTCGATATCGACAGACGGATTATACGATTCGATCTGCCTGGATGCATTCAATAGCGCAGCAGGAGCTTTTCCGGTCCCCTTTATATAGGAAGTTGATAGTTCGATCGGAACGGGAACTACACAGGCCCGGGGCGGCCCACTACAGGCTACTTCATCCCCCAGAAATTCATGACTTGTCCTGATCATAAGGGTGACACCTTCAACGTCCCGGACTTCATCTGTAATCGCAGAATACAGCCGCTGCTATCACCGTCGTCCATTTCCCGTCCTCACCTCTCGATGTCTGAGCGATATTGGTTGTCTTTACTATATCCCCACCTATCATGAACTCCTGCTTTCGCTCGTCCCATGCCTTGTCGAGGTCTATCTCGATACCCAGCGTTGTGGCCAGCATCGACGCGGCCAGATCCTCAGTGTAATCACCGAGTGGTTTCCTGGTTTTCCCAAAAGTATGATGTTCGGAGATGTATCCATACTTGCTGTCGTCTCTGGGCAGTGACACTCCTACCGCGCTTCCGATGAGTCGGTTCGGTTCGTTCGAACTATTCTTGCTGAGCACACAGAAAACGACTTCACCCGGTTCCAGGAGTTGTATCCCGATTGCTCGCTTGACCAACTTGCACCTGGGGGGAAATATGCTCGATACCTGCACGAGATTGAGATGCGCTATGCCGGCATCTCTAAGGGCAAACTCAAAACTCGTAAGTTTCTCCCTGTGCTTACCAGTTCCCCTGGTAAGAAAGATTTTTGATGGAACATTTTTTTTCAATCAAGGCTCCTCACCGCTGATCGTCTCTTTCCCCATCCTGATCAAACATCAGACGACAATACCTTAAAACCGGATCCTGCCGTGATATCGACCGGGGAGTATTATCATCACGGAAAGAAAGAATGTCAATAAAGAAAGCGGGGAGAACTGCTCCCCGCTTTTACTTCAATTACTGAATATTACTATTACCTGATATTACTACTTCTTTTTGGCCCTGGCCTTCTTCTTTGGTTTGGCCTTGACCTTCTTCTTGGCTTTAGCCTTGACCTTTTTCTTGGCCTTGGCTTTTACCTTCTTCTTGGCTTTAGCCTTGACCTTTTTCTTGGCCTTGGCTTTTACCTTCTTCTTGGCTTTAGCCTTGACCTTTTTCTTGGCCTTGGCTTTTACCTTCTTCTTGGCTTTAGCCTTGACCTTTTTCTTGGCCTTGGCTTTTACCTTCTTCTTGACTTTGGCTTTGACCTTCTTGGCTTTGACTTTTGTCTTAGCCTTTACCTTCTTCTTGGCCTTCGCCTTAGTCTTGGCTTTCTTTTTGGTTTTGGCCTTAGCCTTAGTAGCCATCTTGCCCACCCCTTTGAAAAAGTTGAAAGCCTGCCATCGAACATCCTGCTTTCACTCTCTGTATGTCGACGCAATGGTGAAAATGTGAAAGCGTTTATTTATAGATGACACATGTTATTCATGAGAGAAAAAAAGTGTCAAGACTTTATTGAAAAAATACAAAGAAAAATTAAAAATATTTTTTAAAGTTTGCGTTCGATTCACTCACATTGACATGAAATTTCTCTGCTGATATAGTGACTGAAGTTTACAAACTCAACAGATGGGTAGCACATGAATAATCCAACAGCTGTCTTTTTGAAAAATGAAAATGATCTCTGCCAGTTTCTGAAGACCGAATTCAGTAAAATATATCCGCAAGGTTCGAGAGTGCTGATCAAACTACACATGGGTGAACCAGGCAACAAGCATTACATCAAAGCAAAACTCGCGGGGAAGATAATCGACCTGCTCAAAGATAATGAATGCGAACCTTTCTTCTTCGATACACCTGTGGTGTACAACAGCCCACGCAACAATCCGGAAGATTACCTCAAGGTAGCGGCCGACCACGGATACAGCAGGGAGAGCCTCGGCGTTCCCGTCGTCATCAACGACAAAAGCACAAAGGTTAGCGGCAACCAAATGGAATATGGTCTCGCGAGTTCCCCGCTGGAAGTCGATGGCGTTCTCCTCCTGACACACTTCAAGGGTCATATGTGTTCGGGAATAGGAGGTTCGATCAAGAACGTAGGCATGGGATGTATGTCAAAAGAAACGAAGGGTGCTATCCACGCCGGGGGAGAACCTGTATACACTGACGGATGCACTGAATGCGGCGCATGCGTTGATAATTGCCCCACCGATAATATTCGGCTTGATGAAGGGCGTCCGTGGTTCGATGTGAACTGGTGTCCCGGATGCAGTAATTGTATTCTCTCATGTCCTGTTGATGCCATCAGACCAAAGACTGGCATCTTCGACAGACTTCTTTCTGAGGCAGCCGTTCTCGCTCACAATAGATTCAATAATGTCTACGCGATCAATGTCATGAAAGGCATGACAAAACTTTGCGACTGCGTGGCCGATTCAGGACCCGTACTGGTTGAAGACGCGGGGTTCGTCTGCGCGCCAGACATGCTGACGGCCGATATCGCTTCGCTGGAACTGCTCAAACAGAAAACAGGCAAAGAAGATATTTTTCAGGAACACAACAAGGTCTCGTCATGGGGTCACGTTCGCGAGACAGCATCACTTTTGAACAGAGACATGAAAGTTGAGATAAAAGAAATTCCCTGAGAGGCAAACCCGGACAATGAGATCCTCGACGATTAAAATCGGTATCCTGATAACACTGGCCCTGCTCGTATTAGTATCGTCTTCCGTTATCACTTCGGCCGGCCAGCTACCGCGACTCCAGCTGAAAGGTGTCCCCTTCCATTTTCATCTCGACTCAGAAGCTGCCGGAAATCCAGAGAATGCAGGAGACACCGTTATAGTATCAATTAAAGGTGATGTGGTATTCGAAGGGCCCTTTTCCACTCTTGTTTCCGATGGGATCGAACTGGTATTCAACGACACCGGCATCCAAAACGTCGAGATATCAGGAATGAAGACTCCGCCCATCTTCCGGTTCAGGGTGATACACGGCTGGCTGGCTCTTCTTCCTCCGATTGTGGCCATCGTCTTCGCTCTCGCTTTCAAACAGGTAGTGATCGCTCTGCTCGCGGGCGTATGGCTGGGGTCACTTGTCGTGACAGGATTTCACCCTGTCATCTCCATTACGCGCATTGTGGATCACTACGTGATCAATACTCTGTCAGGACCGGAAGAAGGGGCCGATCACATGTCGATACTCATCTTCACTCTTCTGCTTGGAGGAATGGTAGGTATCACTTCGAGGATGGGAGGCATGCAAGGCATCGTAGCGCGTGTCTCGAAGCTCGCAACAAGCGCGCGACGGGGACAGTTTACCGTCTGGCTTATGGGCATGATCATATTTTTCGATGACTATACAAACACACTCATCGTCGGCAACTCGACAAGACCACTCACCGACAGGCTCAGGATCTCGCGGGAAAAATTATCATACATCGTAGATTCCACTGCGGCTCCGATAACCGCGCTGGCCGTCATTACGAGCTGGATAGGTTTTCAGATCTCCCTTATCAACCAGTCGTTCGTCTCGATGGGCGTTGAACGAAACCCGCTCACCACTTTTGTTTCATCTCTTCCCTTCAGTCTGTATCCGATCCTCGCCGTATTTTTCGTCCTGCTGATCGTAGTATCCGGAAGAGACTACTCCCTTATGCTCAAGGCTGAAAGAAGAGCAAGGTCAACGGGAAAGGTAAACAGCGACGATGCTGTCCCCCTTTCCACTCTTGACTCCGACGCGATCTCACTCGCGGAAGGAGTCACGCCAAGGCTTGTCAACGGCATCCTGCCGATCGGCACGGTCATTGTCGTCACACTGGTCGGGTTGCTGGTGACTGGACACTCATCTCTCATCGACTCGGGAGTCGAGTCGTTCGGCATCTTCGATATGCTGAAGGAGTCGAACTCATTCACCGCTCTTCTCTGGAGTTCATTCGCCGGTTGTCTGGTTGCCGCCCTCCTCGCGCTTTCCCAGAGACTGCTTGATGTCCGGGAGACTGTGAATGCATGGGTGAACGGCATCAAATCGATGGTCACTGCCTTCGTCATCCTTGTATTGGCGTGGTGCATCGGCATGGTGTGCGTCGAACTGCATACGGCAGGTTTTCTCGTTCATCACCTGGCGGGCATACTCTCTCCCCGGTTCCTTCCCCTGTTCGTTTTCCTGCTTGCGATCGGGATCTCGTTTTCTACCGGCACTTCCTGGGGCACCATGTCGATCCTGACTCCGATAGTGATCCCCCTCGTCTACGGCACGGCCTCTGCAGCAGGACTCACTGCGATGGAAATGGAACCGGTACTCCTGGCTTCGATAGCGGCCATCCTGTCCGGCGCGGTATTCGGCGACCATTGCTCTCCGATCTCGGACACGACTATAATGTCGTCGATGGCATCCGGCGCGGATCATATAGACCATGTCAGGACTCAGCTGCCCTATGCTCTGACAGTCGGCATCGTCTCACTCATATGCGGATATCTTTTGACCGCTTTTGGCCTGCCCGCTCCACTTTCCCTTCTTGTCTCGATAGTCACCCTTATCCTGATCGTATACCTGTTCGGCAAAAGATCTGAAGGACCTGCATGAGCCCGATCGATAAGAGAATCGACCGCGGAATGAGTCTGGAGATCCTCAAGATGTCCGGCCCGATAGCTATAGGAGCGTTATCCAGCACGATGCTCAACATAGTCGATACCGCGATGGTCGGTCGCCTTGGCGATGTCGCTCTGGGCGCGGTCGGCCTGGGATCCTTTTTCACCCTGGTCATGATACTTGTCTTCGGCTCGCTCAACATCGGCACACAGGCCATCACTTCCCGGCGCCTGGGTGAAGGCAGGCAGGAGGAGTTTCCTCGAATCGCCGTGAACTCCGCCATACTGGCTCTCGCCATCGGATCGATCATATCGGTGGTCGGCTACTTCCTCTCACCATGGATATTCTCGCTTCTATCGGGCAATGCCGAGATCGTCCGGGTGGGCACTCCATATCTTATGATACGGTTCACCGGTCAGTTCGCCATGGTACCCATGATCACTCTAAGCGGTTTCGTGTTCGGGATGGGAAGAGTCCGGATCCACATGGTCGTATCAATTCTGGTCAACATCCTGAATATCATCCTGAACTGGTTTCTGATCTTCGGGCACTGGATCTTCCCACGGATGGAAGTACGGGGCGCGGCCATAGCATCCGTACTGTCGATGATCGCTGGCCTGATAGTATTTATTATAGTCATCTACATCCGGATCATCCGGCCGATCGGACTCAGGCGAGGGAGACCACTCGTATCAGGCAACCTTATGGGCCGGATCATAAAGATATCCCTTCCCAGGGCGATGCAGTCCCTTTCGATGACGGGCTTTATCATCTTTCTCAGCCTCACGGGCAGGATCGGCGTCGCGGAACTGGCCATCAGCAATATCATCTTCAAGGCCTTCAACTTCGCCTTCATGATGGGAATGTCGATTGGAACTGCCTCCGCTACCCTGGCAGGCAGGAGCCTTGGAGAAGGAAAAGAGACGATGGCTGTACGATACGGATGGCACTCGGCCGGAATCGGCGCGATCATCATGGGGCTGATCGGCACTGCTTTCATGTTCTTTCCGAGAGAGATCATGAGCATTTTCACCGATTCACCCCTGACGGTAGAAAAGGGCGTCCTGCCATTCCGCATTCTGGGGATATTCCAGTTCATTGACGGAGTCGGCATCGTCCTTTCAAGGACCCTGCAGGGAACAGGGACTACGATGTACGTGATGATCTCGGAAATGATCTGTATCTGGCTTGTAATGGTCCCCCTCACCTGGGTATCCGTGGAATTGCTCGGTGGCAGCCTCTTCCTGGCATGGACAGGCCTTTACGCATACATGACCTGTTTTGCCATTCTGATGGCCTGGAAATTCAAAGAAGGCAGCTGGATAAAGGTCCGCGTCTGATATCACATCCAGGGCGTTCAGCATTCTTGACATTATATATCCATATACGTATATATGATTAGCATATCGGGAGCAGGATGCCGGGGGAGATCTGATAGATATACGAAGAGCGGCCGCTAGAAGGTCGCTTGGCGAAATGGAGTGGACGATGAATGACGCGCTGGGAATCATCATATTTCTCGTCGTCTGGATAGTCGTAATGAAATTCATCCTGCCGAAGGCTGGAGTCCCCACCTGAATGGGCGGGACATGCGACGTCGGGGACCGACGTGAAGACGAAAACAAGGAAAAGAGTGACGACGAGACTGTCGATTGAGAGTGGCTGACTTCTTGTTGCATCAAAACTCAATAGTCAACAGCATCAGCGGAGGGATCGATGCCGATATTCGAGTTCATATGTTCTAAATGCGAAGAACAATTCGAGGAACTGGTGTCCTCTTCTGACAGCAAGGTCAAATGCCCTTTCTGCGGCAGTGCCAGAACGGAGAAACAGTTCTCTTCCTTTTCCAGCAGTTCCTCTTCGGGAGTTCATGGAGGAGGGTGTGCCCCTTCGGGCGGCGGGTGAAGCCCCTTCTGACAAAACGGCGGTCTGCCGTTTTTGAAAATAATGCCTGAAAATACGCCCGGAAGGGAACACCTTCCGGGCTTTCTTTATCTGGTAGCCCCTAGGGGAGTTGAACCCCTGATTCATGGCTGAGAACCATGCGTCCTTACCGCTAGACTAAGGGGCCAGAGTTATCTGGCTGGAGAGGGAGGACTCGAACCCCCATCGGCTGATCCAGAGTCAGCTGTCCTACCGTTGGACGACTCTCCAAAGTTATGCAACAACCTACAAAATTTAATCTTGAAATGCAATAGCCTTTTTTAAATGGTCAGGGCATTTCGACCACGGCTCTGAGTCTTTCAATCGATTTTGTTTTTCCCAGAAGAAAGATCACGTGGAAAATGTCGGGAGATACTTTCTGCCCGCATAACGCCACACGGCAGGGGTGTATCAACTCACCAGCATCCAGCTCCAATCTGTCCGCTAAAGCCCGGAGAGTCTCCTCGATCGTACTCGAATCGAAATACTGCAGTTTTTCGAACTCATCGGCCAGCAAGGACATGTTTTTCCTGCTATCAGGCTCGCTCAAAAAAGCGTGGAACGCATTTTCGTCAATCTCAAACTCATCTGTATAGAAATATCTGAGCATTCCCGGAATGTCCTTCAGCAGCTTCAGTCTGTTCCCGAAGATATTTATTATCCAGGCCAGCCTTGTGAACTCCTTCTGATCGAATCTGCCCTTTCGCCATCCGTTACCACCACTCTCAACCGTTTCCGTACCGGAAACCAATTTCAGATCGACCGGCATTTCAGTATCCACTCTGAACTCAGGCGGAATAAGGCCATTCTCCTCCATTGCCCTGTATATCACAACGGTCTTCGCCGGAAGAGGCATCTTCTTGAAGTGTTCGGCATTCATATGCTCCATCCTGGCCAGGTCGAACACAGCGGGATTCTTTGATACTTTTTTCAGGGAGAATTTCTCGATGAGGGACTTTCTTTCGAAATATTCACGCTTCCCGTCCAGCGACCATCCCAGAAGAGCGAGATAGTTGATCATGGCGACAGGAAGATAATGGCTTTCCTTATAGAAATCTATCGACGTCGCACCGTGCCTCTTGCTCAATCTGGTCCTGTCCTCGCCCAGGATCATCGGGAGATGAACAAACTTCGGCAGCCTGAAACCGAGCGCCAGATAAAGGTGTGCCTGCCGGGGAGTATTCGATATATGATCGTCCCCCCTGATAACATGGCTTATCTTCATCCGCGCGTCGTCGACGACCACGGCGAAATTATACGTGGGGTGTCCATCGGATTTTATGATCACGAAATCGTCGAGATCTGAATTCGCAAAGCTGAAATCGCCCCTCACGATATCACGAAATCGGATCTCACCCTCATCGGGCATCCGGAACCGGACGACATGTGGCTGCCCGGCAGCGAGCCTCTCCTCCACCTCCATGGAGCTGAGGCCACGGCAGGTACCGTCGTATTTAGGGTCGAGCTTGTCCTTCCGGGCTTTTTCTCTTTTCACTGCCAGCTCGTCCGGGTCGCAGAAGCAATAATATGCCTTACCCTCGCCGATTATTCTGCTGGCGTCCGTATGATAAAGGACTCCTCTGGCCGATTGTATGTAGGGGCCGTATTCTCCCCCCACATCCGGGCCCTCGTCCCAGTCAAGGCCGAGCCATCTCATTCCCCTGAGAATACCCTCGTACGATTCGCTGGTAGACCTGCTGGCATCCGTATCTTCGATCCTGAGGATGAAAGTGCCGCCTGTCTTCCTTGCATACAGCCAGTTAAACAGCGCCGTCCTCGCTCCTCCCACGTGAAGGTGGCCTGTGGGACTCGGTGCGAATCTGACCCTTATCTCACTGTTCTCCGCTGACATTTTCTCTATCTGTCCTCTCCGGGTCTTCCCCTCGGAACTTCCTTGAGATAGACCGAAAAATCATCCTTAAGCCTTATCTTTTCTATTAATGATCCGTAATCCATCCCAAAGACCTCTCCCGAAGCCTGATCGAAACTCTTTCCTTCTCCCAGTTTTCCGACAAAAGACACGATCTCTCTTAGAGTGAATGACTCCATCAGCCTCTCCACCATCAAATATGATATATAAAAAGAGACCCTTACAAACGCCCTGTCCTCAGCCAGATCGAGATAATTGTCCAGTTCCTCCACCGAAGGATTGAAGCCGAGCATCTCAGTCTCAAACTCTATCGCCTGCATCTGAAGGATCGATTTCTCATTTGCGACAAAAGAAGAGATTCCTTCCCTTAACCAGGTCGGTATCTTTCCGCCAGATTTCCTGTTGAGGGCCATCTGCGCCAGCTTCTGGGTCAACCCTATCTGTGACAATGAACGACGCGTAAAAATATCATACCTTTTCATCATGACATTGAAGGGCATGAAATACAGGGTGTCTCCATGATTGATTCCGTAGTACCACCATTCTTTTCTTGTCAGGTATTTATACTCATCAAGGTCCTTCGCGCCGATAATGACTACCTGCCCATCAGCCGGCCTTCCAATATGTTTGACTACATCCTGGTTAGCTTCATAAGCGTATCCGAAATTGTTGGTAGAAATATATTTCGCGATGCCGGAAGGGGGATAGTGAAGCGCTATATCCTTGTTAGCTATGACTCCACCCCGCACAGGGTGGTAATCATCTACTGTGATCCCGTACCCCTCGATCGGCGCAAGAAGAGAATCGGGCACGCGAAAATCTACTTCCGAACCTTCCTTCTTCGAATCACCACCGCATCCGTTGACAAGACCAGCGGCAAGAAGAAATATCATCATGATTGTCAACTTATCCTTCAGCAGGCTCATTATCCTCTCCTTTTTCATACAGGCTTCTGACCATGCGGCCTGTTTCCTCTATCTTCGACCCACTTTCCGATCTCAGGAAAGTTTCCAGTTCTTCCCTGTCGGAGGAGGATGTCTTGAGCCAGTCCCTGGCAAAATCCCCCTTGTTTATTCCTTCGAAAAGTCTTTCCATCGCCTCTTCGGTCTCCGGCGTGATGATGCTCTCGCCGTATTTCAGTCCTCCATATGCTGCCGTACCACTTATCATTTCACGCATCCCGGAAAATCCATTCCTGGTGATCAGGTCTACTATTATCTTTAATTCCTGAACGCATTCGAAATAGGCCACCTCGGGGCTGAACCCCTTCCTGACAAGAAGTTCCCAGGCCTTCTTTACAAGTGCCGGGACTCCTCCACAGAGCACGGCCTGCTCTCCAAATATATCGCTGACAGCCTCTTCCCTGAAGCTGGTCCTGAACCCACCGATTCTGAGACATCCAAGCCCCTCAGCTATGGCCAGCGCGATATCCCAGGCATGGCCGGACACATCGTTCTCCACACCTATCAATCCAGGAAGGCCCGAACCTTCAAGGTATGAACTCCTCACACTTTCACCCTGCCCCTTGGGTGCCACCAGGATGACATCCTGATCCGTCGTTTTGATCTCTCCAAAGGCCACAGCGAATCCATGAGCAAAACAGATGGCCGTGCCGGACCGGAGCCTTTCCGATACGACCTCATCGAAGATCCGACCCTGAACCTCGTCGGGAAGAAGAAACATAAGAACGTCAGCGGTCCTGGCACCATCTTCTATGGACAGGGGAACAAAACCATCCTCTATCGCCTTGTCCCACCCTTTCCCCCCGGACCTGGCTGCCACACTGACATCTATCCCGCTGTCACGCAGGTTCAATGCCTGGGGCCGTCCCTGGTTACCATATCCCATGACAACTACCCGGGTACCATCGAGCACCCCGGTGTCCGCGTCTCTGCTCTTGAGTATCTTCATCCTTTTACCTTCATTTCGGCTCCAAGTATCTATAACAGACTACACTTATAGTAGCAAGTGCATAGTAGAAACCACTTGACAAAGGGCCGTTTTTTTATAGTATTCCCTGAGTGTGGCGGTGTAGCTCAGTTGGTTAGAGCAGCGGAATCATAATCCGCGTGTCCGGGGTTCAAATCCCTGCACCGCCACCAGATGACTTGACCAGATTCACCCCTTCCGAAGAAATCCGATGGAATGCGTTGATAAAGTACTGGATTGGGTGTCACAAAACAGCCTTCTGTCCAGGGGCGACAGGATCATTATCGCTGTCTCAGGAGGTCCGGACTCCATTGCCCTGCTCACTATCCTTCACACTCTCGCTGCAGAACTGGATCTTACACTTGCCGTGGCCCATTACGACCACCTTATCAGGAAAGGGACCGAGCGGGAAAAGAAACTGGTCGAAAGCCGCTGCGCATCTCTCAGTATCCCCTTGATCACTGGATCCGGTGACGTCCCTGCTGCTTCAAAACGAACAGGAAGAGGGATCGAGGAGACGGCCCGCACCATGCGGTACCGCTTTCTGGAAGAGACCGCCACCCGCTGGCATGCCGATTCGGTCGCGCTCGGCCATAACAGAGACGACCAGGTAGAGACGATCCTGCATCATGTCATCCGGGGAACGGGGATGAAAGGCCTCACCGGAATGCCCACAAAAAGGGGAATATTCATCAGGCCTGTCCTCTGCTGTTCGCGCGACGAACTGAGGTCGATGCTTCGTTCCAGAGGTATCCTGTACGCGATCGACCCCAGCAACCGGGATAACACCATCCTGAGAAATCGAATCAGAAACAGACTCCTGCCCCTGCTGAAACGAGAGTTCAACCCATCCATAGATGATTCCCTGTTGAGGATGAGGGAAAATATCTCCGAAGGCTGGAAGACACTTTCGGCTCCGATAGCCGGCCTGCTGAACGGGCTGTCCGAACCGGTCGATCCACGAGGGGAAAAAAGTCACGATATCAAGCACTCGATCAACATCGGTGATGAGAGAGATCTGCCAACTGTCTTATCCATTCCCCTGACCGGACTTTCGGGATTGACCGATTATCAGCTCTACCTGCTTGTCGACAGTGTGCTTCGCGAACATTTTGGAGTGGTCCAGGATATGGAGAAATCTCATTTCGACGCGGCAAAGAAACTTGTCAGGAATGGGCGGTCAGGAAGCAGAACGAGGTTTCCTCACGGCATTTCTCTATACCGTGAACAGGAAAATATCAGATTTGCTCTTACATCCATTGAAAAGACACCACCGATCGACAAAGAGATCCTGATTCCGGGAGAAGGGACATACCCGCTACTTCCATGGTTTGAAGAGGCCGTTTTCGAAAGGATCTCAAATCCTGATGCAGGGAAGTCAGGAGGCAGTTCCAGCGACCATGAGATCACAATCACCCTGAGACCATCGGGGTTTCCACTCAGATTCAGAAAAAGGAGGCCAGGAGACAGGCTGATCCCTCTGGGAATGAAGGGACGCAAAAAACTCAGCGACATCTTCATCGACAGCAAAATACCTCTTCACAGAAGAGACCTTATACCTGTGATGGAAGATCCCGATGGAATCGTGTGGGTGCCGGGTGTCGTGACAGCCGAGAGGGCCAGGATCGGGAAAAAGGGCAAATACGCTCTTCGCGTGAGCTTGATCAAAGACTCCAGTGACAATAGAGCCGGCCTCGATCGTAAAAAATTCAAAAAATGAATGTGCCCGTCTGAAGTTTGTGCTAGAATTCCCCGAAAGCAATCGATGACCTCTTTTTAAAGACCGGGTATGATTGAATACAGGGAAATAATCTCGTCAGAAAAGATAAGCGGCAGGGTCAGGGAACTCGCGAGTGAGATATCGAAAGACTACAGTGACTCCGTCCCCCTCTTCATAACCCTCCTCAAGGGGGCCTTTATTTTCACAGCAGACCTCGTTCGCAACCTCTCGATTCCTCACGAGATCGATTTTATAACGCTTTACAGCTACGATAACGGCAGGCGCAGGAGCGACGATGTCAGAATGGTGAACCACCTCAGGACCGACCTCGCCGGAAGAGATATCATCCTGATAGACGAAATAGTCGACACAGGACACACCCTCACCAGACTTATCGAAACGATTGAAAAACAACCAGTAAACAGCGTCAGGATCTGCACACTGCTCGACAAACCATCGGCCCGAAAAGCTGAAGTCCCTGTTCATTACAGTGGATTCAAGATTCCTGACATATTCGTCGTCGGCTATGGCCTGGACTACAGGGAGAGGTACAGAAATCTTCCCTTCATAGCGGAAGTGACGATTACTGATAAGGAAAAATCAATATCTGCCGATAAGAACGGTCAGATACTGAAAGGATGAGCATCCATGATTACCGGGCAATACCGGCCCCGGTAAACCTCCATGAACGAGCCATGATCCAGCATGGGACATGAACGGGATTTAGAGTTATGCCCGTTCAATATTCTTGGACAACTGCGGGATTTTTGTTTATCTTGCTTGATAGTAACTTTAATTAAAACTAGAGGATGTTGATGTATAACATGGACAAGAAAAGAAAAGACAAAGATCCGCAGAAAAAATGGATTCCTCCAGTAGGGGGACCGGGTGGACAGAAGCCATCCAGATCCATGGCGCTATGGATCATGGTAGTGATCCTTTTCTTCCTGGCCTATCTGATGTTCAACTCAGCCAGGGAAAAAGAATGGCCTATAAATTACACTCAGTTCATCACCGAAGTCGGCAACGGCAACATCGAAAGTGTCAAGATAAAGGGGCTGGAGGTAAGGGGTAGATTACTCAGCCCTATAATCATTCCCACCGGTGGGGAAGGCACATCGATAACAAGCTTCAAGGTTGTACTGCCTGCAGAGGACAAGGACCTCCCCCAGAAGATCTGGGACAGCAATCCCGATGTTACGATCGAGGGAGAGTTCCCGGGCAGCTCCATCTGGGTCAAGGCACTCGCTACAGCCCTGCCCCTCATCGCTCTGCTGGTCTTGTGGGTCATACTCATGAGAAATATGCAGTCCGGAGGGAACAAGGCATTCTCGTTCGGGAAAAGCAAGGCCAAGATGGTGGGCTCGAACGTCCCAAAGGTGACTTTCAGCGATGTGGCCGGCGCTGACGAGGCAAAGGAAGAGCTTCAGGAGATAATTGAGTTCCTTAAGGATCCGAAGAAATTTCAAAAACTGGGAGGAAGGATACCCAAGGGAGTTATCCTTCTGGGACCTCCGGGAACAGGCAAGACTCTACTGGCCAAGGCGGTAGCGGGCGAGGCCGACGCGCCGTTCTTCAGTATGAGCGGCTCGGATTTCGTCGAGATGTTCGTCGGAGTCGGCGCGAGCCGAGTGCGCGATCTTTTTGATAAGGGCAAGAAACACGCTCCCTGCATACTCTTTATCGACGAACTCGACGCTGTTGGAAGACAGAGAGGAGCTGGGCTCGGTGGCGGACATGACGAACGCGAGCAGACTCTCAATCAACTGCTGGTGGAGATGGATGGATTCGAGACAAACGAAGGAGTCATCCTCCTCGCGGCGACCAACAGGCCCGACGTACTCGACCCGGCCCTTCTCAGGCCCGGCAGATTCGACAGAAGAGTAGTTGTCGACATGCCCGATATGCGGGGCAGGCTCGGAATCCTCAAAGTACACGTCCGGAATGTCCCCCTTGCCGATGATGTCGATCTCGAAATACTCGCGCGAGGTACTCCCGGGATGTCCGGCGCCGATATTGCCAACCTGGTGAACGAGGCAGCCCTGAGGGCGGCGAGGCTAAGCAAGGATAATGTCTACATGGACGATTTTGAGGAGGCCAAAGACAAGGTATTCCTCGGACCGGAACGCAGAAGCAGAGTCGTCAAGGAGGACACGCGAAGAATGACCGCCTATCACGAGGCAGGCCATACTATCGTCGGATCTTTCCTTGAAAATGCCGATCAGCTGCATAAGGTCACTATCATCCAGAGAACGATGGCTGGAGGCGTCACTTTTTTCCTTCCGGACGACGATCGGCTCCTCTACATGTCACGTGATTACCTGATGGATTCGATAGCGATGTCGCTCGGAGGCAGGGTCGCCGAAGAGCTCGTGCTCAAACGCATCGGGACAGGCGCACAGGCAGACATCAAACAGGCTACGGCGATAGCTCGCAAGATGGTGACGCGCTGGGGTATGAGCGAAAAACTCGGCCCGATCGCTTTCGGCGGCAGTGAGGAACATGTATTCCTCGGTCGTGATCTTGCCACCCGCAAGGATTATTCAGAAGAGACGGCACGAGAGATCGACGAGGAAGTCAAAAACATAATCGATATCAGCTACAGAAAAGCCCACGAAATCCTTGCCGAGCATATGGACAGTCTGCATCGTGTCGCCGAAGCGCTGCTGGATCGGGAGTCCCTCGACGCCGAGGAGATAAAGATCCTCATCAGTAATGGGACACTCCCGCCTATGAAGAAGCATGACACCAATAAAGAGGCTCCGCCCGGGATTGACACCGAAGCAGACAAGAGCGAACCTGAAACAGGCACTGAAGAAAAAACAAAACCCGTCGAAGAAGAACCCGGACCAGACAATGTTCCGACGGAAAACACGGAACCTCTGGATTCGGAACCGACCGACGGGGAAATGGAAGACACGCCCGAAGACAGGGGCGGTCCCTGATTAAACTGACATCGTGAGAGTGATCCGCGACGGATGGACCGGTCGGATCATTCTCACTGTCGATCCATTATGACTCGATACCCACTCAGAATGATCTTTTCCCGCAGACCGGAGATTCTGAAAAGACACTTCGAACACGCAGGAGTGACTCCTGCTGGCATCAGGATAATGGCGTCGAAGGCAAAAAGTGTCGTCATTCGCGCTGACGCCCTTCCAGCTGCCGCGGCTAATATAATCAAACAACAGCTTCTCTCCCTGGGGGGCGATGCCGCGGTACACAGGGACGTCATCCGGGGTGGTCCTGAAAACTCGACTGTATTCCTGATAGGAGACGAAAGAAGACTCCGATCCCTCGCTGAACGCCTCAGAGGCCAACCGTTCGGACTCGAAGAACTGGGGCAGGAAGTCATCAGCCAGATCGACCTCCACTTGTCTCCCCCGCTTTCGGTCGGGCTTGCTGGCGCTTCGATAGACCTGTCGAACGGACCTGTCATCATGGGTATACTGAACGTCACGCCTGATAGTTTCAGTGATGGAGGCAGATTTATCGACCCATCCCAGGGACTCGATCGGGCTCTCGAAATGGTCGAAGAGGGAGCTGGGATCATCGACATCGGAGGCGAATCAAGCAGGCCAGGCGCATCTGAATTGAAAGTGGAAGAAGAACTTGCGAGGGTAATGCCCTTGCTGAAAAGGCTCCAGGGCACTCTCCCGGTGCCTGTCTCTATAGATACCAGAAAAGCGGCGGTGGCAGACGCGGCTGTCGAAGCCGGAGCTTCGATCATAAATGATATAAGCGGCCTGACTCATGACGAGGCGATGACAGGCACAGTCGTTCGTCACGGCACAGCTGTTGTGGTCATGCATATGCTTGGTACACCGGAGACGATGCAGGATACCCCCTCATATTCGGACCCCGTGAGCGAAATCATCTCATGGCTCGAAGGAAGAACTACAGATCTGATCGACGCGGGAATCGAGCGCGAAAAAATAATCATTGACCCGGGGTTGGGTTTCGGGAAAAGATTGCAGGACAACCTTGAGATCCTGGAACAGGCTGGTGATTTTCATTCGCTTGGGTTTCCCGTATTGACAGGGCATTCCAGGAAAAGTTTTATCGGGACCATCACGGGAAAGGAACCGGCCGACAGACTGGCTGGAGGCCTTGCAGCAGTAGGGGCCTGTCTCGAAGCCGGCATCCAGATCCTGAGAGTGCATGATATAGGAGCGACTGTGGATTTCGTAAAGACGTGGAAAGCAATCAATCGAAAGGATAACGATTCTTGAATCCCTTTCAGTTCAATCTTACGATCGACATTCTTGATATTATCATCGTAGCCTTTCTTTTCTACAGGCTTTTCCTCCTGTTCAGGGGCTCTCGCGCGACACAGATGTTCATAGGCCTCTTTCTCCTTATCATTCTATCCTTCCTGGCACAGTGGCTCAACCTGAACGCTCTGAACTGGATTCTCAGCAGTCTCAAGACCGTCTGGGTGATCGCCTTCGTGATCCTTTTCCAGCCGGAACTCCGCAAGGCCCTGACCCAGCTGGGACAGAACAGGGTCATCGGCATGTTTCTCAAGGTCGAGGAATCGGGAACCATCAGCGAGATAGTCAGGGCCTGTCATCAGCTCACCCAGAAAGGCCTCGGGGCAATCATTGTAATAGAACAGGACGTGGGACTGCGAAACTATATTGAAACAGGCACTTCTCTCGATGCGAAAATAACCAGCGACCTGCTGGTGACAGTATTCACTCCTCCGAGCCCTCTGCACGACGGGGCTGTCATCATAGAGAAGAATCGCGTTCTTGCTGCCGGATGCATCCTGCCACTATCTCAGAACCCCAGGCTTGGAAGAGCCCTGGGAACGAGACACAGAGCAGGACTCGGTCTCTCTGAGGAGACTGACGCAATAACGATCATTGTGAGCGAAGAGACAAGCATGATATCGCTGGCAAGGGCGGGCAAGCTCAAACGCAAACTCGACATCAACAGTCTGCGAAACGAACTTGTCGAACTTATCGGTGTAAAATCGAAGGAGCAGGCGGCGACTACCTGATTTGAATCCTGCCCTCAGGCGTTCCACCCACTCCTGTACGGCCTCCAGGCCAGGAACCACGGTCCACACACTACACTTCCACACCCACACATCGGGACCGATACCCTCCGACCTTCCTGCTGCCGGCATCGTACATCGCAATTAAGGTGCCGGATCAGCGGACAATCGACCGAACCATGTAACCGATTGATTGTCAATATGATAGATAGGCTGGTATTCTGCGGCAGAAGAAATGAACTACCGACCGAACGTTAACACAGTAGACAGTCCTTACATGAAATCCAAACAAAAAGACGAAAGGAGAATACCTTTCGCCGCATGTATAAAGAGATGACAATGTAAACAGAATTTACTGCTTTATCACGCCTTTTTCGACCAGCTTGACCAGGTTCTTGACGATTTTGAGATCGAATTTCTCTCCCTGCCCCAGAAGGGCACTTAGGGCTTCCCTGTACTCAAGAGCTTTCCGGTACGGCCTGTTGCTGGTCATGGCGTCAAAACTGTCGGCAACAGCGACTATCCTGGCGCCGGTCGATATCTCGTCACCCTTCAACCCATCAGGATACCCATTCCCGTCCAGACGTTCATGGTGGTGCCTGACCAGGTCGCATGCCGTTTCGAGAAACTTCATGTTCTTGATGATATTTGCCCCCACCTCGGGATGGCTCCTGACGACCTCCCACTCATTGTCAGTCAATTCTCCGGGCTTGTTCAAAATCGTCTCGTATACTCCCAGCTTTCCTATGTCGTGCAAGGCAGCTCCGAAACTGACGGTATCGCGCTGTTCCCTGTCCATCCCCATCTCCTCGGCGATCAGGCGAGCATACCTTGCCACTCTTTCTGTGTGACCTTTCGTGTAGCTGTCTTTTGCTTCGATAGTCGATACCAGGACCTTGATCGTGGAGAGATAGGTGTCCTGTAGTTCGGAATACAACCTCGAGTTCTCGAGTCCTGTCGCAGCAGACGAACAGATCGACCTGAGCATGGCGAGGTCTTCCAGGTTGTAGGGGAGCTTGTTGATCTTCTCCCCGAGAAAGATGATTCCTGTAAGACAGGAATTCACTATCAGAGGATAACAGCAGGCAAATCCAAGATCCCGTAGAAAAATCGACTCCCTGGCCGCATCCTCCGGCAATTCGCCATCCTTAAGGTTCACGACATCCTGCTTGCTGAGCAGATGCTTGGAGAGTCCGTCTTTTCTCGTCAGCCGGATGGTCTGCAGGACGTTGTTCCTGAGGCCCTTCCCACCCACATAGGAGAGGTAGGGATCCGTGTTTTTCTCGGCGTAAAAAAGAGCCACAGAATCTATGGCAAGCTGGCCGATCACTGTCAGGAAAAAGACATGAGTCAACTCCTCCGGATCACGAAGCCTGTTGAGGTCTTTGCTCAAGCTGAACAGGGTCTCAAAATCCAGGACCTTCTTCTTCAATTCCCTGTTGATCCGCTTATAATCCTTCTGTCCTTTTTCCAGCTCGTCCTCAAGGATCTCGTTTTGCTCTCTGAGGTTTTTTCGCCCATTGGCCTGCATGAGAAAGTTGTCTATCTTAGCCAGGACTTCCTTGACTGAAAATGGCTTCTTTATATAATCCTGCGCTCCGGAGTTGAATCCATGAAGCATTGTGTCGGGTATGGAATTACCTGAGATCAGAATGACTGGCACATCGTTGTTCACGTCTTTTGAGCGTATCTCGTTACAGACCTCGAACCCGTCTTTGCGAGGCAGTCCCACATCCAGGACTACAAGATCAGGCTGGTATTTCTCGTACACTTCCAGCGCCGTGACCCCATCATAGGCTGATTCAGTGTTGTATCCGTTGTTACGGAGAGACTCTGTAATGATCTCTACAACGTTAGGATCGTCATCGACTACGAGTACGTTTTTAATCACATCACACCAGCCTTCAGGAAACCGTTACTCCGGGCCTTACGGATCTGGCCATCTCTTTTTCTATAATCCTGGCAAACTGTCTCACGACTTCCCGATCATACCTGAGTCCATAGTTTTCCCTGAGCGTGTCCAGGGCTTCCTTCGAAGACAACGCGGGCCGGTTCGGCCTTTCGTTGATCATTGCTGAATAGCTTTCCACGACAGAAATGATTCTCGAACCTAAAGGTATCTCCTTGCCTCTGAGTCCGCGTGGATATCCTTCTCCGTTAAACCTTTCGTGGTGGCTCAGAACGATATTTACTACGTGATCCTCGAATTTCATGCGCCTCAGCATCTCCGCACCGTCTTCAGGATGTTTGTTGATGATATTCCATTCTTCTCTCGTGAGTTCTCTCGGGCTTCTCACGATCAGATCACTGACCTTGATCATCCCCATATCTCTTAGCACGGTACCATACACAAGATCCTTAAAGTGTTCTTCTGGATAATCCATATTCTTCGCTACCATGCCTACATACCTCGAAACAAACTCCGATGTCCCTGTAAGCATCGTGTTTTCCTCGATCAGCGAGATAAGAGTCTTCACGATTCCAAGGGTCCGTTCGTGTTCGCGTTCGAGCATCAATGCGTTCTGGTATGCGCCTGTCGCGACGTTTATAAGGATCTTCATGAACTCGAAGTCCTCTTTTTTCATCCCTCTGCCCGAGATCCTTCTTCCCAGGAAGATCAGTCCGGCTATTCCCTCGTTGATCCTGAAGGGACAGAAGTATTCTATACTCGCATCTTTTAACATATCGATCGTTACTTCGTCGAATGACCCGGTATCCAGACCAATCACATCATGGATGCCTGCGATCTTTCTCTCCATGTCTGGAGGCATTGAAAATGGTTGTAGCTGGTTTTCGTTGACACCCTTCATCAACATGGGGACATAGGAACTTTCGACCTTCTCAAAGAATACAGCCGACTCCACTCCCCCCTGGGCGATCGAAGTAAGCAGAAAAATGTCGAGAAGATTCTTCTTGTCACGGATCGCGTTGAAATCGGCGCTGATCGAGAGGAGTGTCTTGAGCTCCAACAGGCGCCGCTTCAACTTGATATTGATATCAACGTTATCGTTTTTCTTATCAACTTCCGATGATTCGTCTTTTTTCGCCCCGGTCTCCCCGGGTGTCTCATCGACCTTATCCTTCTGTTTACCACTGAATATCTCCGAAATTATACCGTTGTTCCCGGCTCGGACCTTCTGTTCTGCTGTTTCCTCAACCGATACGACCTCTTCAGCGGAAATACTTTTCTCTTCGTGGACCGCAGCCTTCTCTTCCACTTTTTCCTCGACATCCTCACTATGGTCCACCTTTTTGTCATCATCCTCAAACTGACCGTCATACGACATCAGAATCACACCGGGAGCAATCTCTGGATTGTCTTCGGCCCGGTCCTTTTCCTCGACAGAAAGGGTCTCGAGAACTTCCTCAGTCTTCTCCAGAAGATCATCCTCATCATTTTCGTCGACAATCGGTGCGACTGGAATATCGTCATCATCAGCATCTTCCGATGGAACGACATTCAACGGCGTCCCTACTGCCTCCTCATATGATTGATAGACTTCAACATCGGTATCATCATCCCTGAGGAAATCAAGTACGATATCGTTGGTTATAACGAATCTTACCGGTCTTCCCTGCTCATTCTGGGAAACGACGAAGGCCCGCAGGATCTTCGCCACTCCCCCACCCAGGGAAGACAATTCCGTAAAATCAAAGATTACCTGCCCGAATTCTCTCCGGACACATTCCTTGACAAGATGCTCGATCTTTTCATTTTCATGAAACCCCAGTTTGCCGCTGATGCGGAATGCCGCGATGTCAGCGCTGCCGGTTTCAATTCTCTCGAATCTGGTCTTTGACATCTACCTGCTCCTGACGAGCCCGTTCTTATTCCGCGCCAGTGAATACTTCTTCCTGAGATAGCCATCTGTCGAGGACACTCCTCAGGAACCTCCATTCACTACCGACTTTTTTGGCCGGGATCTTCTTTTCTTTGGCTAGACGGCAGACCGTCTTTACATGCATTTTCAGATAATCCGCGGCTTCTACAGAAGTCATTACTTCGTTGGCGTCGTCATGCCCACCGATGATGATGTTACCGTAATCGCGCTGTTGCTGTTTCTCCATGACAACCTCTCTGTCCTTTGATCACTGCCCCAGGGAAACTCGACCCGGGACCTTTCGCTTAATTACACACGCGAAATCCTGTCTCCGACAGTACCCTTTACCTCTTCCTCCTCTATCGAAAAACCCGACTCTTCCAAGGATCCGCCATATCCCATTACTGAAGAGTATTTATCAAGAACGAGTCCCGTCTCGAGCACGGGATACTCGGTTTCTCCGATATTCAGAATCGCCCTCGTTATCGAGGCCCATTCTCCTCCGGTAAGTTGATCGATGATTCCTTCGACCTTTTTCCCGGATGAATCGAAAAATATGCCAAGCCGCTTCTCTGCGAGCCCCATAATTGCTATATGCATGTCATTGTTTGAGATATCGACTTCTTCGGGAGCGATTTCTCCCAGCGCGCAGACCGGGATATTCTCGCCTTCGAACCGGATATGCCGCATACTGCCCGATTCCTTTATCTCTATACTACTTGCTTCCAGTATCGTTTCCACTGCCCTTGAAGGGATTGCGACACTGACTCCCGACGCAGTAAAGAGATGATAATCGGTCATCACCGAACTGCGAGGGAATGTGAACTTAAACCTTCCCTCGGAGCCACCACCAGGCTCGACCCATAGCAGGCAACTCCACTTCTTGAGCAATCCTCGGGCCTTGAGAAGTCCCTTGTAAAACGCCACGGCATCGTCCCTGTCTATCTCCGAATCTGACAGAAACGCCTTCGCGTTATCCTTCAGAGTCGCTACAAGAAATGATCCTTTATTCTCGATCTCAAGATCTATATTCAGACTTTCTCCACCATTTTCCTGCATTCTGCAGATATCGAACAACAGGTGTTCGAGAATGCCGGCCAGGTCGGAGGCTGCCTCCCTTTCCAATGGAAAACTGTCCGTCCTCATCGACGTACGCACATCCCATCCATGCATACGGCTGTTCATGGCTATGAAATCCTCGACGCCATCCAGAACGGTCCTGCTCGAGACCTTTGCTTTAAACATTCTTCCCAGATCCCCTATCCGGGCAAGGATATTACCAACAAGCCCGAGGTAGAACTCGCACTCACCGAAAGAAAGCTCCAGGTCTCTCAGAAGAGCTGAATTCTCTTCGGGATCCGCGAGATAATCGAGATACCTCTCCCTTACCCTGAAAAGAGAATTCTGAAGCCTGTCAATAGTACCAAAACTGCCTGTCGAATCGCTGTCTTCTTCGTTGCTTGCTGTGGGTACCCTTTCAATCATGGAGGGTTTATCATCCGGGACGACAGGCTCCAGTGATACGGAGCCTATCTCTTCGAACTCAGCCTCCTGCTGAGAGGATTCGGGATATGACTCTTCCAGCAACACCTTCATCTCCTGCCGGAGACCGGAAAGATTCTGTCTTATAGCTTCATCATCGAGCTCTCCGGAAATGACATCCATGGCGATCTGTTCTTCACTCTCAAGTATCTCCGAGACGATCTGTGATATATTCTCATCCCAGCATCCCGTCGAACCCTCGACCCTTACGAGCAATTCACCAAACATGCCCAGCGTTTCACTCCAGTCCTCCAGCCCGAGCATCCTCGTACTTCCCTCAAGGAGCCTGTTCGCGAAACATGTTTTTCTATAAGCTGCTTCCTGGAACGTCTCGCCCGCTGAATGGCTCATGAGCTCATTAAGCTTCGATACATGATCGTTGATCTGTTCACCGAAAAGCGCTGTATTTTCTTCACCAAGTCTAATCAAAACCTTCACCCCTGTTACTGAGACGGTGTCTGTTCAACGTATTCTATGGCTCCCAGCTCGAACAGATCGTAGACCGGTTCGTTATTATCGTTTTCTGATGCTGGCGTCTCTTCGTCTTTCTGAGTCGCCTGGTCGCGATTCATGTCTGCCGCGCCACGGATCGTCTCCGCCATACGCTCCATCATGTCTTCCGGTGAATCATCATTCGCAGATTGCCCGGCAACTTCAGTATCCGGCTGCTCTTCGGCAACGGTTTCCTGCGAGTCTTCCCGTGCGAGTTCAACTGCAGGAGGCACCTCATGTGAATCACTTTCTTCATCCATACCTATCTTGACCCAGCGATGTCCGGGCATTTCCATCATGTCATCGCCAGGCTGAGGACCATCGGCCTGTTCAGCGGATACCTCGTGTTCTTTCACTTCCGGCACCTTTTCAGGCTCTACATTTTCAGCGTCCTCAATAGTGATCTTCTTGCTGTCTGTATCTTCTTCGTGACTCTCTGTTCCTTCATTGACAGGTTCATCGAATATGGCCTGATGAACATCATCAGATCCGGCTGATGTAAAGCTTTCAGCTTCCCAGATGTTGCTCCTGTCGAGGACCAGTTCGTCACTTTCATCCTGATTTTCTGCACTTTCTTCGACTCCGTTATCGAATGACACGAACTCACCTGACGATTTGGAGCTTTCATTCGTTTCCACCACAAAATCGTCTTCGAGGTCATCATCGATACGGTCATCCGCCAGGGTCTTATGGATCTCTTCATTAAAAGTATCTATCTCGTTTCCGAGAGAGGTGACCTTCGCCTGCAGAGAATGACTTTTCTCTTCTATTAATTTCGATATCTCTGAAAGAGATTCCGTGATCCCTGATGTATCAGGGGAAGAGGCGGCAGAAGAAACTGCACCAGACGACAGAGTCTGGAGTCCCGAATCGATCTTGCGGGAAGTATCAGAGATCTGTACGCCCAACTTGTTGAAGCGCTCCGCTGTCGACCTGACTTTTTCGGCGAACCGGGCAAGATCCTGTTCGGAGATATCACCCCTGGCCGCCATCAACGCGATATTCAGTGCCAGCCCGTTGTTCTCTTCGGAAAACTCGTTCATCGCCCTGCTGCCGCTATCAAGGTTAGCGAGCGCATCTCTGATGTCCGCGACTGCCTGGGTCTTCCCTCCATCCGGCGCCTGTACTGCCTGCGTAGCCGGTTCGGCGCTTTCAAGCTCTTTTACCGTACTGTTCAGGCTTCCGACAGCTCTGGCGATCTCGATAATATCTTCATTGGATCCACCGAGTGACTCCATCCACTTTCCGAATGACAGCGCTGCTCTCGCGATGACCTGACGTCCAGCATCAGACTTGCCATCCTTATTGCTTTTGGAACCCGCAACGTGGTCCGCAACTTTCCTGATAATTGATCCCCACCACTTTCCTTCTATAAGGGGTTCATTTATCCCGTTTCCGCTGAGTACCGAATCAAGCTCTATCTCGAGGTCCACCGATCGCGATTCCTCCACCCTGCTGCTGAGCTCTTCGGAGATCTCTTTGATCTGATCCCCATAGTTGCGAAGTATGCCCTGAAGTTCAGGATAGTCCGACAACTTGGCTATCTGGGCCGGATTCGTGAGGTCGTCTATGCTGTCGGCCAAGGATATCATCTTTCTGTAATCCTGCCCCGAGGACAGGTAGAACTTGTAGCGCCTGACTGCCGAAGCTATTGTAAAATATGCGACCAGAGCTATGAGAATAACTCCAGCCACCATCGGATACATCTCTTTGAAGAATCCGAAAGAATCGATCACCCACTTTGAATCGGTCGTATTCAACCAGGTCAGATTGATGTCGTATACATTTACGAGGTAGTATCCGACCCCGAAGCTGGTCACAACCAACATCAGAGCTACAAACATCCCAATTTTCCAGGGTGATGTCAGAACTGGTCTCTTCTCTGATTTTCGCAATTTGGTCTCCTTTACGGCAGAAATAGGCCTGCCGGCCAGGTTAAATATATATTTTATTACTCGACTGCTATGTGCCGTGGGGGGAGAGCGCAAAGATTATGCCAAGGAAGAATCTAATACAACTGGCAGTATTGATAAGGTGTTATAGGGAATTTCAAAGCACAGGACGTAAACAGGAGGACTAATATGCCAGCATTAAATGCGTTTTGCAAACCAGGCGGAAGGGAACAAAAAATATCTTTTTTTTATGATTCACGCCATTCCTGCAGTCCGCCGACCTGAGTCGGACAAACCCCATCTGCTGACATGATCATCTCGGACTATGCCTCTATTTCCGGCCTTTTCTGGCCACCGGAGCGTAGAGAGGGGGAAACCTGTCATTGATAAGATGATTAGCCGAAGTGATGTTCTTGTTTCGTGCCTCTTCCAGATCTATCTCGATGACCTTCAACGATTCGCTCCGATCGCCGGCCGAGACCAGGACTTCGCCGCGGGGATTTACTATCTGGCTCCCACCCGTGAAGGCAAGGTCCATCGTACCACGCTTCTCCACCCCTATCCGATTGGCCGTAACAGAGAATACACCGTTTTCGATGCTTCGGATCTTCATACCGCTCTGTCCCCAGGGCAATACAAGGTTGGCCGGGTGGGCCAGGATTTCCGCGCCCTTCAGGGTCAGTACCCTGCTGACTTCAGGAACGATCCAATCGAAACAGATCATCATCCCGACGGTAGCCTCTCCCGCTTTGACCGTCTTGATAGCAGTCCCCGGCTTGAAGAACAGCTTTTCCCGGTCAAAAAGATGTACCTTCTGATATACTTCTACCTTACCTTTTTCTGAGATAAAAATAGCCGAGTTATAGATCTTCGAACTCAATTTCTGGGCCATCCCGAAAATGAGGTTCAGACGCCTGTTTTTGGCGACTTTCTTCATCTCCGATACTGTATAGCCCGTCTTGACGCTCTCAGCCAACGAACGGAGCTCGCCCTTGTTCTTGAAGAGATACCCGGTATTAAAGAGTTCCGGAAGTACTATCGTCGCATCGGCGACCTTGCCGAGCAGGTTGGATGCCTTCTTGACGTTAGCCTTTACTTCTCCGAATTTGCATCGCATCTGGAGGAAGCCTAATTTCATCCTCTCCCCCTGGTTATCAGGTTGGATATTGAAAGATCTCGATAAGTCTAGAATATTATAGCACATGTGTCAAAACTAAATTTACAATTTTTACACATTCCGCCTCCGACCGGTCCATGGCACAAACTTTGCAATCCGTGATTCAAACAACATTGAAGGCACCTTAGAGAAAGCATCGGAAGTACGAAATGTCCACAGAAACGACCTACAGGGTGATCGATACGAGCACCGGGAACCCACACCCGGCCACACCTGTAACAGACGATTCTACAGGCTTTTTCATGATGAACAACCTGCTATACAGCAGGATCGACTGCAAGCATCCCACAAATGACGAATACTTCGACGAAGACGTCAATGTCTATCTGGCCAACCTTCTCGATTCGCTCATCAACCCATCGCAACATGACGCGATGCGCCGCCTGGTGGTGCCCTACGATATTTCTTTATTCGAGTCTGTCCGCAAACAGAAAGATCCGCGGATAAAATACATGACATACAGAATGAATGCCGATTTCCTCCTGATATACTCCGGAGTGTTCAGCAATCCCAGGAACAGACGCCCCGATTCGGCTTCACAGTTCGAATTGAGCGACAACACGTACCTGGGAAGGGGAAAAGCATATTACAGCATCGCTCAGTCCTACTGTTCCCAGACATTCCACAAAAATACGGCGATCGGGGAGATCATGGGAAAACTCTCCAGGGGATTTGAGAAGTATGTAGAGGTATTGTCGACGATGAGAAGTGAATATCTACACATCATCGATCCTATCTCACAGGGAGAAATGTATCACCTGGAACGCTCTGTAAACCATGAGGAACTAAAGGCTTCACTTGCCTGCTTGTACGACGATTTTCTTGATGCCTATACCAGACACGGGCAGGAAAAGACCGGATCCACGCGGGAAATCCTCGAAAAATGCGCGTCGAGGATCAAGGAAGTGGACCCTGGCTTCAGCTTTTCCATAAACGACGACTAGATATCCCTGATAAATGAACTGCAGATATCGAATACCTTCGGAGAGCGGTCTCCCTTTATGATGACATGCCCGCCGTTCTCGAGCAGGACGAACCTCGAACCCGGATGAGTACTGACACGGCGGAGTATCTGGAATCCTCTCGCGCTGATGACAGGATCGTCTGCCGACTGGATGACCAGCATCGGCTCGGGAACTTCTTTCAGGCCAGTCCGGACATTGTCGATAAACTCGAGCATGGTGCTGCGAACGGGAGCCATGTTCTTCACGAGAGAGGGAAATATCTTTTTCCAGAACTTGAAGAGCATATACCGCCTGTTCGAAGCCGGTACAAGTGCCGGCGAAATCAGTACTGTCCCCTTAAGGGGATACCTCAATGCCAGCTCCAGCGCGAGCGTCGCCCCAAAACTAAAACCGATCAGGTACGCCGTCGGGGAATAACCGAGGACGGTCTCCAGAACTATCTGGGAATGAGAAAGACACTCGCTCCAACTGTTGGATGACCGGATTTTCTGAACCGTCTGCTTCCCCTTTTCACCAGGGAATCTCGATCTGATGTATTCGCCGAATCCAGTATCAGCTGTTTTAGGGTCGAGGGGAAGCCTGACACCATATACAGAGTATCCCTGGCTGAAAAGGTGTTCGGCGAAAGGCTGCATCTCGGCTGGTGTTCCTCCCGCGCCATGAAGAAGCACACAACTGATCGATTCGCGCTCCTGAAGCATCAAAAAGCTTCTGTCCTCTTCAGGGATCCCGCCCCTCTTCTCTATATGCTGTCTACTTTCGAAAAAGAACCTCAGAAGATCCCTGCGAAGACTCCGACGCTCAGGTTCCGCCTCGATCATCTGTTTCAGTTCCCAGATGGCCTGGTTGATATTTTCAAGCTGGTTGCTCACCTTTGGTCTCCCTGTTTTGCAAAGCCCCACTGCCTTCGCATACTTTAACGCATAACCCGCAAATAAGAGTATTGAGTTGTTCATCTTTAGCAAATCTTCTTAATTGTGCCGTGCACCTGTCCAGTTCAAAATCGTCCGGGTCCACATGGATCGCCCCTACCGGACAGGCTGAGATGCATCTCTTGCACGATCCGCAATCCATCGGCTCGACTCCCTCGCTACCGTCAGGAAGGGGAAGGTCTGTCAGCACAGTGACATACCTGACCTGTGATCCGTATTCAGGATTGACGATCAGGTTGTTACGTCCCTTCCATCCCATCCCGGCCCTGCACGCGATCTCTCTATGAGAGAGATGTGCTTTGAACCGATCCCAGTCCAGGATCTGGCTCGCTGGCACAGGAAACACTCTGCCCCCCATCCGCTGACAAATACCGGCGATATACAGAGCAGCCTGATCCAGCGCAAAATTGATAGTCTTGTAATGATAGTAATATGTCAATGTCGGAGCCGTTTTCACTGTTCTCAGTACAGGGCCGGAAAGTCGCATGCCCACGACAACAGCGTACTTCAGTGTGTCGATCTCATCTCTCACCGACTCGTGAAGGTCGAGGCCTTCGACATCATCCAGTACGGCGCTCGACAGAAGGGCCAGCCCGAGATGAGAGGTCTCGCTGGATATCTTTTGCATATTTTGAGAAGGATTGCCTGGGAACCCGTTGTCCTGTTGCGATTTACTCATGGTCCTGTCAGCTTGTCCTGTAATTGGGCGCTTCCTTTGTGATCACGATATCGTGGGGATGGCTCTCCCTCAAGCCCGCCTGTGTGATCCTGATAAATCTGGATCTCACTTTCAGGCCTTCGATGTTCTTCACTCCGCAATACCCCATGCCGGACCTCAGTCCGCCCATGAGCTGATATATGTTACTCGAAAGGCTTCCCTTGTAGGATACTCTGCCTTCTATACCCTCGGCGACGAATTTGCTTTCCTCTTCGACACCTTCCTGAAAATACCTGTCGCTGCTACCCCTCTTCATCGCACCGATCGAACCCATACCCCTGTAGATCTTGAAGCTCTTTCCCTGATGATAGATTATCTCTCCCGGACTCTCTTCGGTGCCGGCGAACATCGATCCGATCATTACACTGTCGGCGCCTGCGGCTATGGCCTTTGTGACGTCTCCTGAATACTTGATTCCCCCGTCTGCGATCAGGGGAATACCTGCCTTCGCGGCTACTGCCGCGCAATCCATGATCGCGGTGATCTGCGGAACGCCGATACCGGCCACGACTCTGGTCGTACAGATGGCACCTGGACCGATACCCACCTTGATGGCATCGATGCCCAGCTTGATAAGATCCCTTGCCGCGGCAGCTGTGGCAATATTCCCGGCTATCAGTTGAATGTTCTTATATTTTTTCTTGATCTTCCCGACAATGTCCAGTACCGCCTGAGAATGACCGTGAGCCGTATCGACCACGATCACGTCTACTGCCGCGTCGATCAGAGCCTTCACTCTCTCCATCGTACCGGCCCCTACTCCCACAGCAGCGCCTACCCTCAATCTACCTTCCAAATCCTTGCAGGCGTTGGGAAAATCGAGTTTCTTCTGAATATCCTTGACCGTGATCAGTCCCTTGAGACATTTCTTCTTATCGACCACGGGAAGTTTTTCGATCCTGTTTTCATGGAGGATCCGCATCGCCTCATCCATCCTGATCCCCTGCGACGCGGTAATCGGATCCCTGGTCATGACCTCGCTGACCTTGATGTCGACCCGGCCGATAAACCTCAGGTCCCTGTTCGTCAGGATTCCAACGACCACATTGTTCTTCTTTACGACCGGCAGTCCGGAGATCTTCCGTTCGTTCATCAGAGCGATCGCCTCACTGACCAGACGGTCCCCGGATATGGTCACCGGATTGGTGATCATACCGCTCTCGCTCCTCTTCACCCTCTCTACCTGGTCGGCCTGTTCCTCTATGGAAAAATTTTTGTGAATGATCCCTATCCCGCCCTCGCGGGCGAGAGCTATAGCAAGGTCGGCCTCAGTGACGGTATCCATAGCCGCTGATACTACCGGAATATTCAACTTGATCTTACGTGTCAGTCTCGTCCTCAGATCCGCATCGTTCGGATGGATCCTGGACTTCGCCGGGGAAAGGAGAACGTCGTCGAAGGTAAGGCCTTCTTTAAGTATTTTTCCTGCTTTCAATCACATCGAAAGAGCCTGATGCTCCTTCTCCCTCCTCTCGCGATCGGCAGATCGTCAGTTTCATTCGCCTCTTTGGTATTGCAACATACCCTCTTGCAGAAACATAGTCAAGGTCGTTCAAACCACCGCGGTCCGCCCATCGAAGTCGAAAAGTTCGACCACGGGGAATCTCAACATTTTCCTGCCACGGAACTTTGCCGTGGTCCTCACACCGGCTCTTCTGACCATTTCCAGGGCAAGGTCGAAATCCCTCGCCACATCGCCCGGACAGTGCGCGTCTGAACCCAGAGTCACGGGGATATCCCTTTCGGCACATGCACGCAAAAAAGTCTCCTCGGGATATATCGAGCCTGCGCCCCTTCTCAGTCCTGCCGTATTCACCTCGATCGCCATATCATGTTTCTCCAGCATCGATGCTATATCCCTGTAATACCACTCCATCGATGACGAAGGTGTGAAGTCGACTTTTTTTATCGCGTCAGGGTGAGCGATTATATCGAACAACCCCGTACCGATCATCTTTGAAAGAAGGCTGAAATATTCGGGGAACACATCCTCGGGATCCTCCACACTGTACCTGCTCCTGTGGGACTTGCTCGAAAAATGCCAGTCACCGAGGAAATGCAATGCGCCGATCACATAATCGAATGGCTGGCTGGAGATAAGACTGGCTGTATCGTCTTCATATCCAACAAAATAGTCGGCCTCTATCCCCAGAAGTATGGTGATCCTGTCACTGTACTTTTGCTGGAGCCTGTTCACTTTTGCGACATATTCCGGAAGCCTGTCGATGAGCATGGCGTGATACGGGTCAGGATCGACCACTTTCGGGAGGTGGTCACTGAAACCGATCTCAGCCAGGCCCAGTTCGATGGCCCTGAGCACGTACTCTTCGAGTGCCCCGGTCGAATGACCGCAGAATTCACCATGCATGTGATAGTCAATCATGTCGTTGAGAATACAATAATAACTCCCATCCGGGCAAGTGTTACCGGGAAATAGATCGCAAAAGCCCACTATTTTAATCTTTTCCTAAAGAGAAGGACCGATTCAGCCGAATCAACGGTAATTGCAGGGAGCTGAATATGCGTCGTGAAAAAATAATGATATATAGCCATAACCAGGCGATGATAGAGCTCATCCAGTCGAGACTCGCCTCTCCCGTGAATATAATCGCCACGGCTATGTCGACGACCGAGGCGAGGACATTGATGGAGGACGAACAGTTTCACATCATAATCCTTGCCGGACACAGGGACCTGGACAACGTTCTGGACCTTCTGAACTTTGCCAATCAGCTCGAACACCGGCCCTCATCCATAGTCGTCGAGATCAACGCGGACCGAAGGGCACTGCTTCAAACGCTGAATGCCGGCTGTTCATATTTCATTGACGGCACCGCGGAAGTGGAACGGATCGAAGGCATAGTCTCTTTTCTGATGAACGAGAAACGTGAGTTGATCAAGCGCAGCGAACAGATGCAGGCAAGGGAGTTCGTCAGAAAATCGGAGGGGCCGCCGTCCGACAAAGCTCTTTCGAGGAGAGAGAACGAGATCCTCTACACCATGCTCAGGGGAATGAGCAATCGGGAGATATCGAAAGAACTTGAGATCAGCGAGAAGACCGTCAAAAATCATCTGTGGAAGATATACAGAAAATTCGATGTGGACAACAGGACACAGCTCTTCAATCACCTGATCCTGTCATGTCCCTGCATGAAGATCTCCACCAGCCCGGTAGAAGACAGGCCTCAGCATATCCTTGGCAGAATGTCTCCATAGGGCAGATCCACAACACGTTCGCCGCCGAAAGATGTCTTGAGTATGACATTACCGGCCGGAGCATCTATAACCTCACCTATCACAGAAGCATCGAGTCCGAGCTCGTGAGATCTCATGAATTCGAGGGCCCCTTCACCATGCTCCTTTGCTATGACCATGACGAATTTCCCCTCGTTAGCTATATGCATCGGTTCATACCCCATCAGGTCGCAACCCTTCCTCACTTCTTCCCTGATCGGGATCGAATCCTCGTCCACCCGGATACAGACACCCGAATCCACGGCGATCTCGTTGAGTACCGCTGCCAGACCGCCCCTCGTGGCATCCCTCATAGCTCTGATTCCATCGGTCACGCGCAGCATCGGGGTTATGATCTTCGACAGCGGGGCCGTGTCGCTCACCAGCTCGCTGCCGAAATCCAGGCCTTCCCTGAGACTCAATATGGCCAGGCCGTGATCGCCTATCGTCCCATTGATCAGGACCAGGTCTCCCGGCATGGCGGAAGAGGAAGACAGCGATAGATCTTCCTGAACAAGACCTATTCCCGAAGTATTGATGAACAGTCCGTCCGCCTTCCCTCTATCGACGACCTTTGTGTCGCCCGTCACGACCTGCACTCCCGCCTCCACGCTGGTCCTGGCAATAGAGTCGAGTATCCTGTCCAGATCCTCGAACAGAAAACCTTCCTCAATGATGAACGAAAGAGAGATGGCTGTCGGTACGGCGCCAGATACGGCCAGGTCGTTCACTGTCCCGCAAACCGCCAGATGCCCTATATCTCCGCCGGGGAAAAAGATCGGCTGAACAACGAATGAATCCGTCGTAAAAGCAATCTTTCCCTTTCCAGGTTCGATGACCGCGCTATCCTGAAGTGGCCTGCCGGCTTCACCTCCGAGTTTTTTTACTATTCTCTCGACGAGCTCCTTCATCATGATCCCTCCGCCACCATGCGCAAGGAGGATCCTGTCTTCTTCCCTTCTATTCATCGCTGATCTCCTTCATTCCTGATCGGGGTTATGTTCCTGACCCCGTGATTCCCTTTATCATCTTCGCTATCCCCACCTGGGCCTGCCCGAGTGATATCCCACCGTCATTGGGAGGAACTACACGGTGAAAGTAAAATTTTACCTGTGAAGAGGCCGAGGACCTCATAATATTCTCACATAGAAGGCGGTTCTGGAAGACTCCGCCTGACAGGACGACTTCACGGCATCCGTTCTCAACGGCCAGCCTGGTCGCCATTTCTACTATCATATCGGCAACACAGAGATGAAAGGCTGCCGCAATATCTTTTCCTGCGATGCCGTCCATCAGGTCGTCGACAATCCCTTTTATAATCGGCGCGCCATCGATCAGGACCGGTTCCCCCTCCGATATATCGAAGGAATATCTCCTTTCGGGATCAGTGACTTCCCGAGCGAGGCTCTCCAGCGCGATCGCCGCCTGTGCTTCGTAGCTCACCTTCGTGCCCAATCCGAGTATCGCGGCTGCGGCATCGAACAGCCTGCCGGCGCTCGACGTCATATGTGTATTGATCATTTGTGATACCATCCCGAGTATCTGCCGCGCGGGAAGGCCTTCGAATGAAAACCCTGGAAGTTCGATATCAGCGGCTTTCTCTCCCAAAAACTCCCTGAGGTAGACTAGAGCCATTCTCCACGGTTCCCGCACAGCGGCAGCGCCTCCGGGAAGCGGTACATACTTCAGGTGGGCAAGCCTCCTGAAATCGTGATGGTAGGCGAGGAGAAATTCTCCTCCCCATAGATTTCCGTCACTTCCATAACCGGTCCCGTCGAATGAGACACCTATCGCTGGCCCCTCGATCCCGTACTCGACCATGACACTGACCGCATGAGCGTGATGGTGCTGGACCCGGATTCTCTCAGAACAATCGTACGCGTCGGCAAAACGTGTCGTAAAATAGTCGGGGTGAAGATCGCTGACAACCACCTCGGGACTGACATCCAGTATCGAGCAGAACGATTCGAGCTCCCTTTTAAAATTCTCCTGCCCCCTGAAATCGCCGAGGTCGCCAAGGTGGGAAGAGACAAAGGCCCGGTCCCCCCTGGTAAGTGTAAAAGTCCCCTTCTCCTGCCCCCCCGTGGCCAGCACGCATCTGTCATGATGCTGCGGCAATATGACCGGTTCAGGAACGAACCCTCTCGCCCGCCTCAGGGGGATCACGGTCCGTCCAGGAACAAAGAAGATCGAGTCATCACACTTGTGAGCTATCTCGCGGTCATTTATCAGGGCAGCGTCAGCGATGCGCCCAAGGATCCCGGAAAGCTCATCCTCCCTGGATATCAGAGGCTCATCCGTAAAATTCGCTGATGTCATGACGAGAAGGTCGAATCCTTCTATCAATAGATGGTGGATCGGAGTGTAAGGAAGAAACGCTCCCGTGTAGGCGTTTCCCGGAGCTATCGCCGCCGGCAGTCCGCCCTGTCTGCTTTTAAGCAATACTATCGGCGCCTCGGGAGAAGTCAGAAGCCGTACTTCCTCTTCATCCGCGTGGCAGTACCGCATGACCGTCTCCATCGAAGAGAACATGATGGCGAACGGCTTCACGGGACGATTCTTTCGGTCCCTGAGAAGCTGAACGGCCTTTTCATCTCTGGCCAGACATGCCAGATGATATCCTCCGAGGCCCTTGACAGCCAGGATGCCTCCGCCGGCGAGGACCTTCCTCCCCCCATCGATCGGGTCTCCCTGTATCACCTTTTCGTCTGAATCGATGAGCGACAGGGTCGGCCCACAGCCGGGACAGGATATCGGCTCGGCATGGAATCTCCTGTCACACGGATCGGCGTACTGGCTCCCGCAGAGGTGGTCCATCGTGAATGGTCTCATCGTCGTAAGATCCCTGTCATATGGCAACCCGTTGATTATCGTGAAGCGGGGGCCGCAGTTCGTACAGTTTATAAAAGGGTATCGGAATCTGGGGTCCGATGGATCGGCAAGCTCGCGGAGGCAGTCTTCACAGACCGCCGTATCGACAGGAAAAAGAGCGTCGCGGGAAGTCCCCCCCTTGCTTTCAGCTATCACGAAACCGGAACAGCCCGTTACTGCTATCCTCTCCGGCTCTATTGAATCTATTCTGGCCAGGGGCGGAGCCTCCTCGATAAGAAGCCTGCCGAATTCCTCGATGGACCGCCCATCCCCTTCGATCTCTATGACTACACCAGACCCTGTATTCAGGACGGACCCGGAGACCCCTGCCTCGTTGGCAAATCGATAGACAGCAGGGCGGAAACCCACACCCTGCACTCTCCCCCTGACAACGAGCCTGAGTCTTGCTTCAGTGTCGGCGGACCCTGTATTATTGAATATCTCCTGCCAGTCCATATGCCTCTCCATAACCAACCTGAAAAAGGGCCGAAAAGCGAATAGACTATAACGTCCGGCAATTCCCTTTGCCAGAAAAAAGGCCGGCCGGCCGGTCGTGCAACAAAATGTTTTATCTTGAACAAAGTGCCTCAGACAAAATATTATCCGATGACTGTAACAAGGAGAATCAAATGAGTGAGACACTGTCTATCTATCTTCCGAGGCTCCTCCTGGCAATGGCTGTCGGAGGGATCATCGGCCTTGAACGCGAATTTCACGGCAAACCCGCGGGGATAAGGACCAACATCCTCATGTGTGTAGGTTCGTGCCTGATAATGATCATTTCGATCGAAGTAGCAAAAATGTCCGGCGCGGTCGGTGATCCCGCGCGGATCGCCGCCCAGGTCGTGACCGGTGTCGGGTTTCTCTGTGCCGGGACTATCATAAGATCCAGTTTCACCGTTTCAGGACTGACAACAGCAGCCACTATCTGGGTACTTTCCGCTCTCGGGCTGACGATCGGAGCCGGATTCATCGCTCTGGGCCTGATAGGGGCACTACTCATCACTGTAACACTCGTATTGATGAGGTATCTCGAAGCGTTCATAAACAGGTTCAACAAGACTCATATTATCCAGATCATGATGGAACCAGGTCAGGGCCTGGTCGGCAGGATAGTAGAGATCTTTTCAAAGGCCGGCATCCGGACCGTGCTTCACGAAGCGGATCTGAAGGGGGAAAAATGGACGATCACAATCGAATACAACAGCTCACTGAAAAATCACGGTAAGGCCATGAAAGAACTCTCGGGGATAGAATCGATCCTTTCGGTAAGTGAAGAACTATAGCTCTTACCACTCACCGTTCTTCAGATATTCGTTGATCGCCACAGCTGCTATCCTTCCCTGCCCCATGGCCAGGATGACTGTCGCAGCCCCGAGGACGATGTCGCCTCCGGCGAACACACCTTTTTTGCTGGTCTTCATCGTCTGGGCGTCCGCTATAATATTGCCCCACCTGTTCGTCTCCAGATCGGGAGTCGAATCGGGGATAAGCGGATTCGAAGAGTTCCCGATAGCGACTATACATGTGTCGATATCCACCCGGAATTCACTGTCTTTTATCGGTACAGGGCGGCGCCTGCCTGAATCGTCAGGTTCGCCGAGCTCCATCTTTATACATTCCATCTGCTTCACCCATCCATCGTCGTCACCTATCAGCCTGACAGGGTTCTGCAGTAGAAGGAACTGTACGCCCTCTTCGTCCGCATGATGGACTTCCTCTACTCTGGCCGGCATCTCGGTACGTGAACGTCTGTATACGAGATAGACATTATCCGCTCCCAGCCTCAGGGCGGTCCTCGCCGAATCCATGGCGACATTCCCACCTCCGAACACAGCGACATTCTTCGATTTCGCGATCGGGGTATCTGTCTCTGGAAATGAATAGGCTTTCATGAGGTTCGCGCGTGTCAGATATTCGTTCGCCGAGTATACGCCGTTGAGATTCTCACCCTCTATCCTCATGAACATCGGCAGCCCCGCGCCGGTCGCTACGAATATGGCGTCGTAACCCTGCTCGAACAGTTCGTCCAGCGAATGGATGTTCCCGATGACCATATTGTATTTCATCTCGACACCCATCTTCTCGAGATTCTCCACTTCGGTCATCACTATCGCCTTGGGAAGCCTGAACTCGGGAATACCATAGATGAGTACTCCCCCAGGCTTGTGAAGCGCTTCGAAGACGGTCACCTCGTGACCTTCCCTTCGAACGTCGGCAGCCACTGTCAGGCCTGCCGGGCCCGAACCGACTATCGCAACCCTCTTGCTGGTAGCGGACTTGATCTCCGGAGTATCGGCAGCCCCCTGCTCCATCTCCCAGTCGGCGATAAACCGCTCGAGTTTTCCGATCTGCACGGCCTTGTCCACCGTCTTGAGCGACTTGCCTACGATGCAGCCCAGCTGACACTGCTCCTCCTGCGGACACACTCTGCCGCAGATGGCAGGAAGGATGTTCGTGATCTTGATGGTCCTGGCCGCGCCTTTGAAATCACCTTCGCAGATCTGGTTGAGAAAAGTCGGAATATCGATCTCAACGGGACAACCATCAACGCAGGGCGCCTTCTTGCATTGCAGGCACCTGGTCGCTTCGAGCTTCGCCTGCTCGGGAGTGTATCCGAAAGGCACCTCTTTTAAGTTGTGAATCCTTTCCTTCGGATCCTGCTCGCCCATTTCCTGGGTCGGGATCTGCAATCTTTCCTTGGGTGTCAGTTTCTTCTCTTCCATAGTAGAAACAGCCGGCGACGGCCGGTACCTCCTTTATTATGACTGGAAACGATCCATCGATTCTTTTTCCTGCACCTGGTACATCCTCTGCCTCTTCATCATCTCGTCGAAGTCGACACAGTGGCCATCGAATTCCGGACCGTCGACACAGACGAACTTCGTCTTGTTATCGACAGTGACCCTGCACGCACCGCACATCCCTGTGCCGTCGACCATTATCGTGTTGAGACTGACGAGAGTGGGGATCTCATATTTTTTAGTGAGCAGACAGACGAACTTCATCATGATCGGAGGGCCCACAGTCACTACCAGATCGATCTTCAGTCCTTCGTCTATAAGTTTCTGCATCGCGTCTGTGACAAGGCCCTTCTGTCCATACGAGCCGTCATCGGTCGTGATCATCACCCTGTCGCTTGCCGCTTTCATCTGTTCTTCCATTATGACAAGACCCTTTGACCGACCCCCAAGGATCGAGATGACACTGTTCCCGGCTTCCTTCATCGCCTGCGCTATCGGATGGGCCGGGGCTATCCCGACACCTCCACCGACGATAACGACAGTACCGACCTTTTCGATATGTGTGGGACGTCCCAGCGGCCCGGCGAGATCGAGGATCGAGCCTCCCTCTTCGAGCATCGACATTTCCTTCGTAGTCTTGCCGACGACCTGGACGACCAGCTCCAGCCAGCCCTCTTCAGCCGAAGCATCCGCTATAGTGAGGGGGATACGCTCTCCGTCCTCCGATGTGCGAAGGATTATAAACTGTCCCGCTTTTCGTTTTGCGGCAATTGCCGGAGCTTCGACCCGCATTCGAAATACCTGGTCCGAAATAAATTCTTTCTCAAGAATCCTGTTCATAATGGACTCAAACCTTTTATATAAGTGGTTAACTAAACGGAGAAACGGACTCCGTCTGTATTCACGCTCGCCCGCGGCGCTGACAGGTCCGATCCCCACAAATTAAGACAATGGCACAACCAAAGTAGATATTTATCAGGAATGACCCTGCCAAATCAAGATAAATCTGTCCTCGTCGATTATTGACAAAGCAGAAAACCGGACGATCCGGGCGTTTCACGGCCCGATTCAGCGGATCAATGCCGCGTCGGATACTATGACACTCGCCACTCCGAGTTCGCTTTCCACCTTCCCCCTGATATGGAACGGCCCCCTGCCCTTCACCAGTTCTTTTGCTGTCTTCCTGTAAGTCTCGGGAAAGAAGATACCTTCGAACCTTCCTTCCCGGTCGGAGAACGTGATAAATAACATCTCTTCGCCTTTGCCCGAGGTGCGGGTGGCCTTACCGGTCACCTTCCAGCCGACCGTGTCGATCTCGCGTCCGGTCATCGAGGGTATCTGCAGCGATGTCACCAGATCGCGGCGGGTGGCGAGGGCACGGAGAGGCTCGGTATACATATCCAGTGGATGGGCGCTGATACACATGTCGAGGATCTCTCTCTCCGCCGAAAGCGACTCCTGCAGGCCATAGTCCTCCAGGGGGGGGATCGCCGCCATGAGATTCCCGGGGGCCGGCGCGCGGCTGGTGAGTGCTGGCTCCCGCCCAGCGCTGATCGCTGCGCTGAGTATCTGAAGTTCCCACATCAGTTCGGGGCGTGTACGCCCGAAACAGGTCATGGCCCCGCACCGTATCAGCGACTCGACCTCACGGCTCGAGATCTCCATCCTGGACAGAAAATCATCGAGGGAAGCGAACGGTCGATGCTCGATGATCGCGTCGGCCGCGGCAGTCGTCAGCCCCTTCACCTGACAGAACCCCACGCGCAGCTTGCGCCCGCTGCCCGAATGCCTGATCCCGCTCTCGTTCACGCATGGGGGAAGCACGGTCAGCCCGATCCGTTTTGCCTCTTCCAGGTATTCCTCGAAGGAGTAATATCCCCCGCCGTTGGAAAGGACGGCTGCCATGAACTCGGCAGGGTAATGTGCCTTCCACCACGCACTCTCGAACGACTCGACGGCGAAGGAGGCCGAATGAGCCTTGCAGAAGGCGTAGCCGGCGAAGGCCGCTATCCGGTCGAAGACATCAGTGGCGACGCTGTCCGGGATACCCTTCCGGGCAGCCCCACTCATGAACGCCTCCCGGTACCCTTCGAAAGTCTCTCCATCAGTGTTCTTGAATGACATGCATCGCCGCAGCCCATCCGCCTCGGCGTAGCTCATCCCCGCCACGGCGACTGCGAGCCTGATCACCTGCTCCTGGTAGATCAGGCAACCGAATGTATCGCAGAGTACCGCCTCAACGGCGGGATGATGTTTTTCGACCTCTTCGAGGCCGAGCGACCTTCGCAGGTACGACTGCTTCCCCCCGTGGCTCGACACGCCGGGCCTTATGATCGACGAAAGCGCTGTGAGCACCTCGAAATCTTCGCACTTCGCCTGGCGCATCAGCTGCATCATTATCGGTGACTCGATATAGAAACACCCTTCAGTCTTTCCTTCGCGAAGAAGCGCCTTCGTCGCCGGATCGTTGAAATAATCAATCCTCTCCGGATGCAGGACCTTCTCACCTTTACTCGAAGCCATTGCGGCTGCTTCCTGTATCACGGCAAGTCCCTTCTGACCGAGTATGTCTATCTTCACCAGCCCCGCGTCCTCGACCTCGTACATCGACCACTGTGTTATCTCGTATCCCTTGTCGCCGCGCTGGAGCGGCATCACGTCTGTGATCGGTTCCGGTGATATGACGAGCCCGCAGGGGTGGGTGCCCATATGCCTGGGAAATCCCCCTATCCTGATCGCTATCGGCAGCAGTGTCTTCAGCGGCTCCTGTTCCAGCGGCAGATCGGCCGCGCGCGGCGAGACCTTCCTCAGGTCCTCAAGCCGGTCTATCGAAGAGTAGAACGGGATCATCTTGATCAGTGGGGCCACTTCCCCCTCGGGGATGCCGAGCGCCTTTGCCGTCTCGCGTATCGCCGACCTCGCCCGCAGGGTGCAGTAGGTCCCTATCATCGCGACATGGTCCTCCCCGTACCGGCGGAAGATATACTGCAGGACCTCCTCACGGTCGTCCGTGGCAAAATCTATGTCAAAATCTGGAAGCTGCTCGCGCTCGGGGTTGAGAAAGCGCTCGAAGAACATGTTGTGGCGAAGAGGATTCACATGAGTGATGCCCAGGGCGTAGGATACGAGGCTGTTCCCCGCCGACCCCCTGCCGAGCGACCTCATCCCGCGCAACGAGGCAAACCTCACTATGTCCCAGCAGATGAGAAAGTAGTCGGCCAGTCCCTTCCCCTCTATCACGGAGAGTTCGTACTCCAGCATTCCGAGAGCTTCGGTCATCTCGCGCTCACTGACGCTCCCGAGCCGTTTTCGAAGCCCTCTCTGCGTCGTGCGGCGCAGCACCTCCGCCGCCGACTCGCCTGGGGGAAGCATAAATCGTGGAAGGCGCCTCTTTCCGATTCCCGGGTCGACATGACAATCGGAGGCGATGCGGGCGGTCTCAAGTACCGGCCCCGCATCCGGCCCGAAGACCTTCTCGATCTCCCTGCCAGTACGGAAGTACGCCCCTCGAGGCTCAGCTTCGTTCGGCAGTAAAGTCCCCACTGTCTTGCGCAGCCTGATGGCGGTGAGCACACGGTGGGCTAGATGATCCCGCGGCCTGGCGAATGCGACCGGGCCTGCGGCGACCGTCATGATTTTGCGTCTGGCGGCAAGGTCACTGAGCCTCCACCTAATCCTGTCATACTCCCTTCCCTCTATCACCGGCAGTTTGGCGCGAAGGTGCTCGCGACCCGCAAGGCGTTCGAGCATGTGTGGATCTGAAGAGAGTACATAGACATCGTCCGAGACCGACTTGAGCGCCTCGCCGAACGAAAAATCCTCATCGAGCTTTCTCGACGTGACCATCCTGCATAGCTCGCTGTACCCCGAGCCGTTCCTCGCCAGAAGCACAGCACTCGCCTCGAAGCCTCCATCCTCCACGCTGACGCTGTCGGTCAGCTCCACTCCGAAGATCGGCCTGACTCCCGCTTCCGAACAGGCTGCAGCGAAAGGTACGATGGTACACATATTGTCGATATCGGTGAGGGCGATCGCGTCCATCCCCGCTGCCGCAGCCATTGCGGGAAGCTCCTCGACCCCGCATACGCCCGAAAGCATCGAAAAACAGGAACGGGCGTTCAGATGTATGAATGCCCCGCTCAAGGCTGCCCACTCCCCGACCTCACAGCCGCCACAGACCTCCCGAAGACGGGAGCGACGCCCCGGGGCAGCTCCGTTCTCAAACGATCCAGGGCGTCGTGGATCCTGCGCCTGCGCAGTTCCTTTTTTTTGCTCTCTGCCAAAAAGAGTTCGAGCTGGAGAGGCTCGGGCTCAAGCGAACTTCCCTGCATCGATATGCTCCGCACCCTCACCCTGCGTGTGAATACACGGTCAAATACTTCTCCCGCACAATCGAAGAGCTTCAGATCGTCGGAACTACCCTGCGGAAGCCTGCCTGTACCAGAACTGATGTTCCCATCGGCGTAGGTCAGTTCCACCCGCAACCTGCCCGCGATTCGCCGGTCAGCGCGGAGCGACTGCCCCAGCTCTTCGGACATATCGTAGAGAAAAGATTCGAGAAGTCCCCGGTCGTCGAGGTCAGGCTGGAGGAGCCGGGTCACCTTCGCCCTTTCGTCATCGCGGGCCGATGTCCTGACCGGACTGGAGTCCTCACCGAGCGCCCCGCGGTAGAGGCGCTTTCCCCACGGACCGAGGCAGTATGTAAAAAGCTCCTCGCGAAACAGAAGAATGTCCCCCACTCTCCTGATCCCCAGTCCGGCGAGCATCGGGGCGTACTTCTCTCCTGCGGGCGGGAAATGCCCTATCTCGACCGGAGCGAGGAACGAGCTTTCGCATCCGGGATAGACATCGACCATGTGGGCACGCTTGGCGCTTCGCGAGGCCACATGGCTGACCAGCCTGCTTGCGGCCACGCCGAGGGAGATGTCGAGTCCTGTATCACTGAACACCTCGCCCTTGATGCGCCTGCCCGTGTCGAGCACATGTCCGAAGACCCTTCTACAGCCGGTGTAGTCGATATACCCCTCGTCGAGTCATTCCGCTACGACCACAGGAGAGAAACCGTGCAGAATATCGAGGATA